>JAYVZM010000346.1:0-3658 GCA_043783345.1 Verrucomicrobiota bacterium | reverse complement strand
TGGCTGTTGCTGGTTAGTTTGCTCTGCGGCGAACCTTTCCATTTTAACCCCGCCGCGGTCAGCGCGCACTCCGTCCTCGCCTGGGCCTACCTGGTGGTCTTTGGTTCGCTGATCGGCTTCACCACCTTTGTCTGGCTGATGAAGCACAGCTCGCCGGCCCGCGTCTCCACCTACGCCTACGTGAATCCGATCGTCGCGGTCTTTCTCGGCTGGTTGATCCTGCATGAGCCCGTGAGCCCCCGCATCTTCGTCGCCTCGGCCATTATCATCGCCGGCGTCGCCATCATCACCACGCAGAAGAGCAAGCAGACGCCGGCTGTTCCCACCTCAGGCAGCAACGTCGGCCTGGCGCGCGAGGCGGCGGCCCGTCCCGCTGGCGGGGGGCGGTAAAACGCCAGAAAATTCAAGGGGCTGGACCGGCAGCGGCGTATTACGGGGTAACCGCTGCGCATCCTGCGCGGCACCCAACTCAAAACGTCCCCATGAAAACCACCAAACTTCTCCTCGCCGCCGCGCTCTGCACCGGTTTCGCCACGCTCAGCTTCGCCGGCCCCAGCGCGCAATTCTCGACTGAGCAGGCTCAGAACCAAAAGCAACAGCAGATCAAGGCCGACGCCAAGGCCCAGCCTGCACCCACCCAGGTCGCCAGCTGCGCGAGCTGCGGTTGCGCGGGCATGAAGAAATCCTGATCCGCTCCGCGGACCGGGCGCACCGATCCAGCCGCCGCCATCGCTGACGGGGCTGGATTGTTATTGATGCCTGAATACACTCGTTGCTCGAACCCACTCATCCATGAAAAAACTCACCCTCCTCCTCGCCCTTCTGTTTGCCGCCGGCACCCCGCTGGTGTTTGCCGCTCACGATCACTCCAGCGCTGACAAACCCGTTGCCCCGGCCGCCCCCGATGCCGCGTGGCTCGCCAAGGCCAAGGCCGAATATCCGCTCAAGACCTGTGTCGTCTCCGACGAGGCCATCGGCGGCTCGATGGGCGAGGGCATCGACTATGTCTACCAGCAGGACGGCAAGCCCGACCGGCTCGTCCGTTTCTGCTGCAAGGACTGCGTCAAGGATTTCAACAAGGATCCCGTCAAATACCTGAAACAGATCGACGAGGCCGCCGCCAAGGCGAAGAAGAACTGATCCCCCATGAGCGCGCGGCTATCTGTTTTCACCTCAGTAGCCGCCCTCACGGTTGCGGGCGTCGCGCTGCTGGCCGGTTGCGCCAGCCCGCCGCCCGCGGAAAAGTCCGCCCGCGCCGACGTGCGCGCCACCGGCGCCGCACTCCTCGCCCGCGAAGGCCGCCCCGCCTTGCCTGTGCTGCGCGCCGACTCGCCACCGGACGATTTCGTGCGCTATGCCGTGCTGAACCACCCCGCCGTCGTCGCCGCGTATTACGACTGGCGCGCAGCCGTCGAGGAGATCGCCCCCGCCCGCTCGCTCCCGGAGCCGTCGCTCACCTTCGAGGCCGACATCGCGGACACGCTCATGTCATTTATGCCGGGCTTGATGTTCGACTTCATGGGCGCCGGCAAGCGCGCGGCGATGGGCCGCGAGGCGACCGCCGCCGCCGGCGTCGCCCGCCGCAGCTACATCTCAGCGGTGTTGAACGCCGCCGCCGCCGCGCGGAAAGCCTGGATCGAACTCGCGTTCGTCGACGAGGCCGTCCGGTTGCGCGAGACATCGGTCGGCACACTCGAGCGATCGCTGGAGATCGCCAACACCGACTACACGACCGGGCGCGGCATGGGCACGCTGGCAAATCAGGTCCGCATCACGAATGATATCGCCAAGGTGCGAAGCGATCTCGCCACGCTCTCCGATCGCCGGACGGCTGTCCGCACCCGTTTCAAATCCGCGCTGGGGCTGGCCTCGGCCGATCCCGATCCGGTCTGGCCGCAAGCTGCGCTTACGCCGACCGCCCTGCCCGCGGAAGACGAACTCTGGCGCCGGGCCTCCGCGGCGAACGCCGAACTCGGCCGGATGCGTGCGATGGTCGAGATGGCGGTGGCCGGGGTTGAGGTGGCACGCAAGGCCGGCCGGCCCGATTTCACCCTCGGCGTGATGGCCGACCTTAAAGCCGACCCACTGATGGTCCGGCCCACGGCCACCCTCAAGCTGCCCATCTGGCGCGAGAAAATCGCCGCCACCATCGCCGCCGCGGAAGCCCGGCGCGACGCCAGCGTGGCGCGCGTCACGGCCGAGCAGCTCAATCTCGCGGCCGAACTCGCGCAGATGCTCTACATGGTGCGCGAGGCCGATCGCATGATCGGCTACATCGAGCATACCGCCCTGCCGAATTTCGACCGCACGATCGCGACGGCCGAGGCCGGTTATCAGTCGGGCATGACGGGTCCCGCCATGATTCCCGAAACGCAGCTCATGGCACTCGCTATGCGCCTGGAGCGCGTCGCGGCCCTGCGCGAGCGAGAAGCCGCCGTCACGGACCTGATGCTGCTGACCGCCGACGTGGCCCCCGCCGGGCTGTCTGCCGCCGCGTCGGCGACTGCCAACACCCCCTGATTTTCCCACCATGAATTCAATTCTACGCCTTTTCGTTCTCATGCTTGCAGTCGGCTTGTTTGCCCTCGTCGCCGAATCCGCCGAGCAGCTCTACACCTGCGGCATGCATCCCCAGATCATCAAGAAGGAGCCCGGCAATTGCCCGATCTGCGGCATGAAGCTCACCCCTATTCGCGCCAATACCGCCGCCAAACCTGCCGCGGAGGGCGCGCGCCAGATAAAGTATTACAAGTCCTCCATGAATCCCGGCGAAGTCAGCGAAAAGCCCGGCAAGGACTCGATGGGCATGGACCTCATCCCGATTTACGAAGGCGGCGATAATTCCGCCCAGGCCATCCAGATCGACGCCGGCACCATTCAGCGCATGAACCTCAAGACCGGCCTCGTCACCCACGGGCCCGTGATCCGCGAGTTCCGCACCGTCGGCGCCGTCGCCTACAACGAGTCGGGCTTGCGCGATATCACGCTGAAATACGAGGGCTGGATCGAGAAACTCTTCGTCAACACCACCTGGACGGCGGTGAAGACCGGCGACCCGCTGTTCGAAATCTACTCCCCCGATCTCTATAACGCAGCCCTCAACTACCTCGTCGCCCTCCGCACCGAGGGCACGGATGGCGGGCCGCTGACCCGCGCCTCACTCGCCCGCCTGCAACTTTTCGACCTGCCGGCCGATTCCCTCGCGGAACTCGCCCGCACAGGCGAGGCACCACGCACCTATGTCTACCGCGCCCCGGCGGATGGCATGGTTATCGAAAAAATGGCCGTCGCCGGACAGATGATGAAACCCGGCGAACGCATCTACCGGCTGGCCGACCTTTCGTCCGTCTGGGTGCTCGCGCAAATCTACGAGCAGGACCTGGCCTTTGTCCGCGCCGGACAGGACGCCACCGTCCGCGTAACCTACGGCCCCGAGCGAATGATTGAGGGCCGCGTGGAGACGATCCTGCCGCAGGTCGAGGACCAGACCCGCACCGCCACCGCGCGCATCGTGCTGCCCAATCCCGAGGCGAGCCTGCGGCCCGGCATGTTCGTCGATGTGCGCTTTGTGGCCAGACTGGCGGACGACGCCGTGCTCGTGCCCGATCTGGCGGTGCTGCGCAGTGGCGAACACAACACGGTGTTCATCGCCCGCGAC
>JAYVZM010000345.1:0-3658 GCA_043783345.1 Verrucomicrobiota bacterium | reverse complement strand
GCGTCAGGGCGCAGAGGTAGTGGTTCTTCGCCGCATCGAGCTGGCTGGCGGCGAGGGTGGTGCCGGGGGAGAGGATGCGGGTGAGCTGGCGCCGGACGAGCTTGCCGGCCTTGGCGGGCTCGGCCTGGTCGCAGATCGCGACCTTCTTGCCGGCGGCGAGGAGCTTGGAGACGTAGTTGTCGGCGGCGTGATGGGGGATGCCGGCCATCGGGGTGTCCTGGCGCTTGGTCAGCGTGATGCCGAGCAGGCGGGCGCCGATCTCGGCGTCCTCGAAGAACATCTCGTAGAAATCGCCCAGCCGGAAAAGCAGCAGCGTGTTCGCCGGGAGGCCGCGTTTGACCTCGAAATACTGCTGCATCATCGGCGTGAGTTTTTCTGTCATGGGGTCGTTTTATTGAACCACGGAGACACGAAGGGCACGAAGAAAATGCAATGACTCCGGCGGAGCCAATTTCGGCTTGGTCTATCCGGACTTCGTGTTCTTCGTGCCTTCGTGGTCAAACTGCATTACACGGATCTGGGCGGGGCGGGCAAACCGCCGATGCTCGTCCTGCACGGCATGCTGGGATCGGCGCGGAACTGGCAGACGACAGGGCGCGACCTGGCCCGGCATTTCCATGTTTTCGCCCTCGATGCGCGCAACCACGGCAAATCGCCGCACGCACCGGAGATGAACTATGCCGTGCTGGCCGGGGACATCATCGCCTGGATGGATTCCCGCGGCATGACGAAGGCCGTGCTGGTCGGACATAGCATGGGCGGAAAGACGGCGATGCTGCTGGCCTGCCGGCACCCAAATCGCGTCGAGCGCCTCGTCGTCGTGGACATCGCGCCGAAGGACTATTACTGGGTGGCGCACCGCGGTGAGTTTGCGGCGATGAACGAACTCGAGCTCGTGGACCTCCAATCGCGGCAAGAGGCGGAAATGCGCTTCGAGGCGCGCGTGCCGAGCCACGGCATGAGAAAATTCCTGACGACGAACCTTGAGCGTGACGACCACGGCGGCTGGCATTGGACCGTGAATCTGCCGGTCTTGACCGCGTCGCTCCCGGCCCTGGAGAAGGACAGCTTGGCGCCGGACGATCGCTACGCCGGTCCGGCGTTGTTCGTCGCCGGCGGGCGCTCCCCCTACGTGCAGGCGGAGGATCACGCGGCGATCCTGCGGCATTTTCCCGCCGCGCGCATCGAGGTCATCGCCGACTCCGGGCACAACCCTCACATGGACCGGCGCGAGGAGTTTGTGCGGCTGGTGGGGGGCGACGGTTGATCGGTAGGGGCCGTTGTCCTCAACGGCCCGGGCGATTGAGGGCAAGCGCCCCTACCACACCTCACGTTTCCGCGACGAGCGGCACGTTGTTGCGCATGGCCTCGGCGCGGCTGCGCTCGGCGTAGGGCAGCCATTGGCGCTTCTTCCAACGGCGATACATGATGAGGCCGCGCAGCCATTCATCGAGGGCCATGGCGATCCAGATGCCGACGAGGCCCCAGCCCAGATGCAGCCCGAAAAACCAGGAATTGGGCACCCAGAGCAGCCACATGCAGCAGACGCCGACCTGCACCGGGAAGCGCGCGTCGCCCGTAGCGCGGAGCGAATTGATCACGATGATGTTGAAGACCCGGCCCAACTCGAGAGCAATGGAGATGCGGAGGAGCAAGGTGCCGCCACGGATGATGACGGGGTCGTGCGTGAAGATGCCGATCACCCAGGGCGCCGCGAGGGCGAGCAACGCCACGCCCACGGCACACAGCAGCAGGCCCGTGCGCAGGCTGCGGAGCAATTGCTGATAGGCCTCCTCGAACGCGCCTTCGCCCACCAGCCGTCCGACCATGATCTCCGTGCCGAGTCCCAAGGAGAGACTGAACAGGATGACCAGCCCCTGGATCTGCTGGCAGTAGGCCATCGTCACCAAGCTGTCCACGCCCATCCGGGAGACGAAACTGGTGATCAGCAGCAGCGCGATCCAGTAGCTCATGTGCTCGCCCGCGGCCGGCAGGCCGATGTGCAGGATGCGGCGGATGCGGTCGAGGGGCAGCTTGAGAAAATTCGGCCACTGCAGGCGGAGGCCGAGCCGGTAGTTCAGCACGCAGAGCAGGGCGATGGTCGCCGCCAGCCGGCTGAACACGCTGGACAGCGCCACGCCTTCGACGCCCATCTTTGGCACGCCGAACAGGCCGAAGAGCATCACGCAATTCCCCGCGATGTTCAGCAGGTTCTGGCCGACGGTGATGAACATGACGTCTCGGGTGTGCGCATGCGCGCGGAGGGTGGCGCCGATGGCGGTGTTGATGGCCTCGAGGAAAAGCGTGCCGCCGAGCATCGAGAGGAAGGGCAGCGCATAGACCATCAGCGAGTCCGGCAGTTGCATCAGCCGCAGGAGCGGCGCGGTGAAGAGGTAGACGCTGATACTGATGATGAGGCCGCTCCAGGCGTTCACGGAAATGGCGGTGACGGCGATGTCCTCGGCGCCCTTGCGGTCGCCGGCCCCGAGGTGGTGGGTGATGACCACGCTCGTGCCGATGCCGATGAAATTGAAGCAGATCAGCGCCAGCACCACGAGCCGGTTGGCCACGCCCAGCGCGGCCACGGCGCCGTCCGAGACATGGGCGACCATGAAGGTGTCCACCGTGCCGATGAGGATGCGCAGACTCTGCTCGACGAAGATCGGCCAGGCGATCGCCAAGAGTGTCGGTTTGACTAGGGAGGAAGGTTTCATTCGCGCAGCCCGACCAAACTCAGGCAATGCATCCGCGAGTAAAGCGGAATTGCGGGCACATCGTATTGTTACCCACTGCTGTATCGGTGTAGGGGCGCGGTCTTGCTGCGCCCGCTCAGCGTCGACAATCCCAAGGCGCAGCAAGACTGCGCCCCTACGGGTAAAACCGCTGCACAATCGTCACCGTTTCGCCCAGATGCGCAGCGACGAGAGCAGGAAATCCTCGAACGCGGCGGCCTCGTTGAGGTTCAGCCGGAGCAGGCCGGCGTTGTGCTCGAGTTTCTCGATGGCGGCGGTGAGGGAGCGGCGCATGGACTCGTCGCCGGCCGTCAGGCGTTCCTGCGCGAAGGCGCGGGTGGTGTGCTCGAGCTCGATGAAAAGTTTCTGGCGGATGCCGTTGGCGATGCCGGTCTCGATGGCGGCCTGCTCGTCGTCGTCGATGTCCTCGGGCAGCTTGGTTTTCTGCGCCTTCCAGATGGTGTCGGTCGCGGCGGCGAGCACGGCGTTGAAGCGGGTGACGAGGCCGTAGACGCCCATCACCTGGTCGGCGACGGCGCGCTTGTCGGCCACTCCGGCCGTCAATTGCCCGAGCCACGCGGCGTAGCCGGCGCGGGTGGATTTCCAGAGTTCGCGCGTGGCGTCATCGGCATCGGCGAGGGCCTCGCTGCCGGCGTCGGTGAAACGGAAGTGCAGGCAGCGGCTGCGGATGGTGGGCAACAGCGAGTAGGGGCGCGTGGTGATCAGCAGGATGGTCGTGCTGGGCGTGGGCTCCTCGAGGGTCTTGAGAAAGATGTTGGCCGCGGCGGTGTTCATCCGGTCGGCCTCGTAGATGACGGCGACCTTGCGCGGAGAGACGTTGGCGGAAATTTGGATCTTGCCGATGAGGTCGCGGGTGGCCTCGGCGCCGATCTGGCGCATCTTGCCGCCGGGGCGGAGCGCGTAAG
>JAYVZM010000344.1:0-3669 GCA_043783345.1 Verrucomicrobiota bacterium | reverse complement strand
TCTTGATGGCGTCGGGGACCTCGTTGGCCTTGCCGTAGCCGATGCCGACGCGGCCCTTGCCGTCGCCGACGACGGAGAGGGCGGAGAAGCTGAAGCGGCGGCCACCCTTCACGACCTTGGCGCAACGGTTGATGAAGACGACTTTCTCAAACATGCCGGGCTCGGCCGACTCGTTGTTCGAGCGGGGACCGGAGGAGGACCTGGTGGAATTGTAATTCATAGGGCGAAGATTAGAACTGCAGACCACCCTCGCGGGCGGCCTCGGCAAAGGTTTTGACGCGGCCGTGGTAGGGGCGGCCGTTGCGGTCGAACACGACGGCGGTGATGCCGGCGGCCTTGGCCTTGGTGGCGAAGGCGACGGCGAGCGACTTCGCGCCGGAGAGGTTCGCCTTCACCTTCGACTTCCGGGTTTCGGCGTCGAGGGAGGAAAGGAACACGAGGGTCTTGCCGGCATCGTCGTCGATGGCCTGCGCGTAGATGTGCTTGCCGGAGAACTTGACGCTGAGGCGCGGGCGGACGGCGGTGCCGGTCACCTTCTTGCGGATGCGCCATTTGCGCTTCTGGAGGAGTTTGGCTTTGTAAACGGTTTTCATGGGTGGTGGTGCGGTTAGGCGACGGTCTTGCCTTCCTTGCGGCGGACGCGCTCGGCGTGCTCGCCCACGATGCGCACGCCCTTGCCCTTGTAGGGCTCCGGCGGGTAGTAGGCGCGGATTTCCGCGGTGACCTGACCGACGAGCTGCTTGTCGGCGCCTTCGATCTTCAGCTTGGTCTGGTCCGTGACGGTGATTTTGATGCCGTCGGGAATGTCGTGGAGAATGGGATGCGAGTAGCCGAGCGCGAGGTCGAGCTGCTTGCCCTTGAGGTTGGCCTTGAAGCCGACGCCCTGGATCTCGAGTTCCTTGAGGTAGCCGACGCTGACGCCCTTGACCATGCCGGCGATGACCGACCGGGCCGTGCCATACATGGCGCGGGAAAAGCGGGTCTCCTCGGTGGGGGAGACGAGGACGGCGTTGTCCTTCTTCTCGATCTTCACGACGGACGCGAAAGTTTTGCTGACCTTACCCTTGGGGCCCTCGACGGACACGGTGGTGCCCTTGATGTCGATCTTGACCTTGTCGGGAATGGGGACGGGTTGTTTGCCGATTCTGCTCATGGTGGTTGGTTCCTTACCAGACGGTGCAGACGAGTTCACCGCCGAGTTTGTTGCGGCGGGCGTCCTGGTCCTTCATGAGACCCTTGGAGGTGGAAATGATGGCGATGCCGAGGCCGTTGAGGACGCGCGGGATGTCCGCGTAGCCGGTGTAGATACGGCGGCCGGGGGTCGAGGTGCGCTTGAGGCCGGTGATGACCGGGGCGCTGTCGACGTATTTCATGGTGACGACGACGGTCTTGTGGCCGCGTTCATCGGTGCCGGTGGCCACGTCGCGGACAAAGCCCTCGGCTTTGAGGATGCCGGCGAGGCTCTCTTTGAGTTGGGAGTGGGGCATGGCGCACTCGGCAAGCCCGGCCTTCGACGCATTGCGGAGGCGGGTCAGGAAATCACTGATCGGGTCGGTCATGGATGGATGTTGGTTGGATTGCCCGTCGGATCATATCCGACTTCCGGCGGGAAAGAGGTTTTGCGGTGGCTGGTAAGATACTCGGTGAAGGGGTGGCTTCGCTGTGCTCCGGATTGGAGGGCGGCAATTTACCAGGAGGATTTGGTGACGCCGGGGATCTTGCCGGCGAGCGCGAGCTCGCGGAGCGTGATGCGGGAGACGCCGAAACGGCGGTGGAAGCCGCGGGGCCGGCCGCTGAGCGAGCAGCGGTTGCGGATGCGGACCTTGGAGGAATTGCAGGGCAGCTTCGCGAGCTTCTTCTGGGCGGCGAAGAACTCCACGTCCGTGGTGGCCGGGTTGGCGAGGATGGCCTTCAACTCGGCGCGCCGGGTGGCGTATTTCGCGACGAGGCGGATGCGCTTCTTGTTACGTTCGATGGCGGAAGTTTTCGGCATGGTCGTAGGTGGGTCAGGCGGCGGTGGGTTTGGCGGCAACGGGCTCGATGCGGCGGAACGGCATGCCCATGAGCTTGAGGAATTCGCGGGCCTCGTCGTCGGACGAGGCGGAGGTCACAAAAGTGATGTCGAGGCCCATCTGGCGCTTGTTGTTCTCGACGACGATCTCGGGGAAGATGGTGAAGTCGGTGATGCCGATGGTGTAGTTGCCCTGACCGTCGAGCTTGTTGGGCACGCCGCGGAAGTCGCGGATGGTGGGCAGCGCCACGGCGAGCAGGCGCATGAAGAAGTGCCACATGTTCTCGCCGCGGAGGGTGACATGGCAGCCGGTGATCTGGTTGGGCTTCAGCTTGAAGTTGGCGATGGCCTTCTTGGAGCGGTTGAGCACGGGCTTCTGGCCGGCGATGAGGCCCATGTCGCGCGCGGTGTCGGCGATCTGGTTCTTGTCGGCTTCGGCGCCGATGCCGGTGTTGAGGACGATCTTCTCCAGCTTCGGCACCTGGTGCTTGTTCTTGTAGCCGCGCGCGGCCGTCAAGGCGGGGACGACCGTCTCGGTGTAATGTTTCTGCAGAGGTGTGGGTTGTTTGCTCATGGTAGCGACCGGGTTTCCGAGCCGGATGCTTAAGTGTTGATGAAAATAGTCTGGGGGTCCCCTCGCCTGCTCAGGCCTTGGCCGCGGGGGCGGCGGACTTCTTGGCGCGCTTGGACGACTCGTAGCGGGCGAGCAGCATGAGGTTCGACACGTGGATCGTGCCCTCGCGCTCGGCGATCTTGCCCTGCGGGTTTTCCTGGGACTTCTTGAGGTGGCGCTTGATCATGGCGACGCCCTCGACGACCGCGCGGTTCTTGGCGGAGCGGATCTCGAGGATCTTGCCCTGCTTGCCCTTGTGGGCGCCGGCGATGACGACGACCACGTCGTTACGTTTGATGTGAAACTTCTGCATGTTAGAGGACCTCCGGGGCGAGCGAGATGATCTTCATGTAATTCTTGGCGCGGAGCTCGCGGGCGACCGGGCCGAAGATGCGGGTGCCCTTCGGGTTGCCGTCGTCCCCGATGATGACGATGGCGTTGGAATCGAAGCGCAGGTAGCTGCCGTCAGCGCGGCGGAGCGGGGCGCGCGTGCGGACGATGACGGCCTTGACGACCTCACCCTTCTTCACGGTGGCGTCGGTGCTGCTCTCCTTGATGTTGACGGTGATGATGTCACCGACGTGGGCGTAGCGGGAGGGATGGCCGATCTTGCCGATCATCGACGCGCGGCGCGCGCCGGTGTTGTCGGCAATATCGAGAATGGAACGCATCTGGATCATGGTGGTGTCTCCTGGGCGAAGATCAGGCCGGGCTGGCGACCGGATTCGTCTTCTTGGTGGTCTTGGTCGGCACCGCTTCGGCGACGTCCTTCTCGGTGATGGCGACGACGTCCAGGCCCACGGAGGCCTCGACGACCCGGATGACGCGCCAGCGCTTGAGGCGGCTGATGGGGCGGGTCTCCATGACCTCGATCTTGTCGCCGACCTTGGTCTCGTTCTTCTCGTCGTGGACGTGGAGGACGGTCTTGCGGTTGATGACCTTGTGATAAAGCGGGTGCGGCGTCTTGTAGGGGACGGTGACCTTGACGGACTTGTCGCCCATGCGGGAGCTGACGAAACCGATGAGGGTCTTGCGGCGGTTCTGG
>JAYVZM010000343.1:0-3688 GCA_043783345.1 Verrucomicrobiota bacterium | reverse complement strand
GGCGGGCACGGTCTCCAATTTCGAGGTGCTGCGCGCCGAGGTCGCCGTCGCCAACGCCCAGGTGCCGCTCATCACAGCCCGCAACGACTACCGGCTCGCCATCGAGGAGCTGCGCCGCTCCCTCGGCTTCACCACCGCCACGGAATCCAATCTCACCAGGATTCCCGAATTTCTGGGCACGCTCGATTTCACCCCGACCACCTTCGACCTTCGCTCCGCCCTGGCCACCGCCCGCGAGCAGCGCCCCGATCTGCTCCGCCTGCGCACGCTGCAAACCGCGGCCGAGCAGGGCGTGATCGCCCGCCGCGCCGGCTACTATCCGAATCTATCCCTGTTCGGCGCCTATGATTCCCGCAAGACCCCCGGCTCAAACAGTTTTTCGCAAAACCGCGACGGCGTCACCGTCGGCCTGTCCTCCACCTGGAACATCTTTGACGGCCGGGCCACCGCCGGCCGCGTCGCCCAGGCCCGTTCGTTCCTCGAACAGACGAAGCTGGCGGTCGCCGAGACGCAGCTCAGCGTCGACGTCGACGTCCGCCGCGCCATCTCCACCTTCCAGCAGGCCACCGAGCTCGCCGAGGCCTCCAAGAAGGTGGTCGAGCAGGCCGAGGAAGCCGTGCGGCTCGCCAACGCCCGCTACAACGCCGGCACCGCCACCCAGCTCGATGTCCTGACCTCGCAGGTCGACCTCACCACCGCCCGCCTCAACCAGGTGCAGGCCTACTACGCCTACAACGTCGCCGTCGCCTCCACCCGCAAGGCCATGGGCCTCGCGGATGAGATGACGCCCACCAAGGAAATCACTTATCCGTCCAAGTAAGGTGACAGGGTGGACCGCTTTCCTTCCCCTGCTGTAGCGGCGCTCTATGAGCGCCGTTGGCGGCAGTCGGCGGTCATAGATCGCCGCTACAGTTGAACCGCTGCGCGGTTTTTTTCATTCGCACCTTCCGCGCAACTTCTGTCAGGTTTTAGTGTCATCTCCGCAACTCCATGAAGTCCGCCCGCCTGCTTCTTGCCATTCTTGGTCTTGTTGGAGCGGTGATCGGTGTGGGGGTCTGGCTGGCGCTGACACCTTCCATCCAGCGCCGGGTCTTGCTGCGCGCCATCGGCACCCGACCCGGTCTCCAGGTTGGCCTCGGGGAGGTAGCGGCCGGCTTCTCGAGCGTCAGGCTGCGCGATGTCGCGGTGCAGAAGGACGGCGTCAAGGTCACGCTGGCCCGGCTTGAGGCGGATTACTCGTTGCTGCAACTGGTGTTCAGCCGTCGCTTGCACCTGACCCGGCTCACGGCTGCCGGTCTGGTGGTGGACGCGAGCCGGCTGTCACCGGGCTCGACCCAGGCGGCGGCCGCCGGCGCTCCCGCGGTCGCGCCGGGCCTGCTGGCCCGGCTGCAGCTTCCGGTTGAGCTGATCCTGGATGAGGTGGACATCGCCGGCCTGATGTTGATGCGCGGCACGCCGGGCCAGCCGCCCATCGAGACGGAACTCAGGATATCGGGGGGCAAATTCGCCCCCGGTGCGGAAGGCACGCTGCTGCTAACGGCCATGCTGCGAAACCCGGCGGCCGAGGCGCGCGTCACGGCGCTGAACGCCCAGGTCAGCCTGCGCGCCACCCAGACGGGCCAAAAAAGCTTCAGCCGGGTCGGCTTGACCGCCGTGGTGGACGCCGAAGGGAAGGGTCTCTCCGGCCAGAATCAGTTGAAGATATCCGCCGGCCTCGTGAAGGATGCCACCGGGGAAAACTATACCTGCAGCATCGACACGCTCCTGCATGGCGCGGCGGAGAATGTGCTCACCTTCAGTGCCGCGCTGCCCGCCGGGGTGAAGGAATACGCGGGCCAGTGGACGCTCAAGGCTCGCGCGGCCCAGCTGGAGCCGTTCCTGCTCGGCGGCTCGCTGCCCGATTTCAACGCGCATGGCGAAGGCCGTTTTGTTTTCAATCCCTCCACCCGGGCGATCAGCCTGACGGGCGGGCTCGAGGCGGACGTCAGCCGGCTGGAGGTCATCGAGCCGGCCTGGCGGGTGATCGGGCCGGTCAAATTGCAGGCGCGATTCGACGTCGCCGTCGCGGAGGGCATTGCCCGGCTGCACCAGCTGGAAGTGCGGCTGGCCGGCGATCAGCCTGTGCTGGAGTTGAAGGCGTCCCGCGCCGCGGAGTTCAACCTGAAGGAAGGCCGCCTGCAGGTCGGCGGCTCGGCGCCGGGCGAGATGCTGAACCTGACCATCACCGGCCTGCCCCTGGCCTGGGTGCGGCCCTTTGTGCGCGAGGTGGATATCTCCGGGGGGATGATCACCGGCCAGCTGGCGGTCATCAACGACCAGGACCGGCTGCTGGTGCGCACGGTGGTGCCGCTGCACCTTGACGCCGTGACGGTGGTGCAGCGCGGCCGGTTGTTGCTGGCCAAGGCCGACATCAGCCTGGATGCCGATGCCCTGCTCGCGGCCAAGGAGATCCAGGCGAAAATCAACGGATTCACCTTGAAAACGCCGGCGGGCGACTCCCTCACGGCCCAGGCGTTCGTCACCCTGCCGCTCTCAGCGCAACCGCCGATCGCGGTCACGGCCAGCTTCACCGCGGAGCTGCCGAGTCTGCTCGCCCCTTGGCTCCCGCTCGGCCGCGTCAAGGCCGCCGGCGACACCGACTTCACGCTCTCCGGCGGCAACATCGAATTGCGCCGGCTGCGCACGGAGGTGACGGACGCTGCCGGACTGGCATTGTTCAAGGCCGACGCGCTGCGGCCATTCATGCTGGATCTGGCCGCCCGGCGCGCCACGACGACCCCGGCTGCCGGCGCCAGCACCGATCTGCTGCGCGTCACCCTCGGACGAATTTCGCTCGAGCGACTGCCGGTGAACCAGCCTGGAGCGCGGTTGAGCGGCGAAGTGGAGCACGGGGAATTCATGCTGTCCGCCGACGGCAACAAACTCGCGGTCCGCTCGGCGGCGCCCTTGAAACTCGCGAAGGTTTCCCTTTTTCAGGATGACCGGCCCGCCCTGACCGGACTGGAAATCGAGGCCCGGCCGTCGCTGGAAATGACCGGCCACGCGGCGACCCGAATCCAGACGGGCGACGTGACCATTCGCACGGCTGTGGGCGCCACCTTGATGACCTTCCAGGGCGAAGCTGCCCGTTCGGCGGAGGCCGGCCTGCGAGGGACTTTGACTTTCAACCTCGAGGTGCCGGCGCTCGCGACCCAGCCGCTCTTCGCCGGTGCGCAAGCAGTGACCGAGGGACGCGCCAGCGGCGAAATCCGCACGGCCCGCGGCGCTACCAACCTCGTGGAGGCGCGCCTGACCGTCAACGGGCTGGTGGCGCGCGAGGCCGGACTGACACTGCCGGTGGCCAACCTGAGTTTCCGGGCGGTGACGCAGGCGGACGGCAGGATCTCGGTGCAGGCGCCGCTGCTGCTGGATCGCGCCGGCCAGCGCTCCGACCTCGATTTCTCCGTGGAACTGACTCCCGCCCGCGGTGGGGTGGGGCTCGATGGAAAATTGACCGGCGAGCATGTCGAATTGGCCGACGCGCTGTCCCTGTTCGGCGTTTTTCTCGCCTCGACCACTCCGGGGGAGGAATCCCCGGCCTCCCCGGTTGCGGCCGCCCGACCGAAAGTGGTCGCTGACACGGCGCCGGCCTGGTCGCGATTCCACGGACAACTCGCGCTCGACATCAAATCGGTCACGCGCGGCGCCG
>JAYVZM010000342.1:0-9326 GCA_043783345.1 Verrucomicrobiota bacterium | reverse complement strand
CGATGCGGCCGCCGAGGATATCCAGCACCAGCGGCGAAGGCGGCGTGCCCTTGATGATCTCCTTGATCTCGAGCTCCACTTTGCTGGCGATGAAGCGCTCGCCCTTGTTTTCCCGCCATTCGGGAGTGATGGACTTGACGACGGCGCGCACGACGTAGTCCGCCTTGTCCACGAGAGAGTTGAAATCGGGCGCCACCACGCTGGTGGCAAACGCCCGGAAAGGCAGGAGCAACAGCCCCGCGGCGATCAAGCTAAGAGTCAGGCGGCGAAGTAACATAGGGGATGGGACGATGGTTTAGGGCAATTGGTTCCCTTGCAGCAACCACCAATACGTAACCAGTTGCCCGCATTCGTCAAAGCTACGCTTTGGCCGGCCCGGCGGATGCCTCCGGTGCAGGAGCGGCTTTGCGCGGAGATTCCTACAATCCATCGCGGCGTAAAGCCGCTCCTACAATCACTCGAGTTCGGCCGCCTCAACCACCCTGGCGGGTGGCGACTTCGATGACGTCGTGCGGGGCGGCTTCCTTCTGGCCGGCGGGGGTCACGCGGACATAGCGGGCCTTCTCGCGGAGTTCGGAAAGATTCCTGGCGCCGAGATAACCCATGCCGCTCTGCACGCCGCCGATCAAGGTGCCGAGGACGTCGTCGACCGAGCCGGAGACCTCCTTGAGGGCCTCGATGCCCTCGGCGGCGACCTTGCGGGCGGTGTCATTCTTGTCGTGGCCGTAGCGGGCGGCTGAGCCGGCTTTCATGGCGGCGTGGCTGCCCATGCCGCGGTATTGTTTGTAGAGTTTGCCGGAGATTTCCATGATCTCGCCCGGCGCCTCGCGGCAGCCGGCGAGCAGTCCGCCGAGGATGACGGCGTCGGACAGGGTGAGGGCCTTGACGATGTCGCCCGACTTGGTGATGCCGCCGTCGGCGATGAGGCGCACGCCCCGCCGGGCCTGGCTGCGGCTGGCGACATGGAGCGCGGTCAATTGCGGGATGCCGACGCCCGCGACGATGCGGGTGGTGCAGATGGAGCCGGGGCCTTGGCCGATCTTGATGGCGTTGGCGCCGGCCTGGGCGAGGAATTCGACGCCCGCGCCGCTGGTGACGTTGCCGGCGATGATGGTGAGGTCCTTGAACGCGCTGCGGATGAGCTTGACGACATCGCCGACCCCGGCGGTGTGGCCATGGGCGGTGGAGACGGCGACGACGTCGACGGCCTCGCCGACGAGTTCACCGACGTGGGCGATGATCTTGTCACCATCGAGTTCGCCATTGGCCTTGCGCACGGGCGAGATGGCGGCGCCGACGACCAGGCGGAAATTCGCGTCGCGGGCCGGCTTGCGCCGGGACTTGGCCTCGCTGGTGATGCGCTCGACGTCGGAGCTGGTGACGAGGCCGCGCAGGTGGTCCTTGTCATCCACGACGAGCATCTTGTGGATGCCGACGTTCAGGGTGAAAAAGCGGTCGGCCTCCTTGATGGGATCGGCGGCCATGTTTTTGTCGAGCACGGTGATGAGCTGCTTGCGCGGGGTCATCACCTCCGAGACTTTTTTGGATTTGTAGCGTTCCTTGACGAGGTTGCCCGAGAGCAGCCCGGCGAGCTTGCCGGCTTCGTCGACGACGGGAAAGGTGCGGAAATCAAACCGCTTCTGGTCGATCATCGTCAGGACCTCGCTGACGAACGCCTCGGGCGAGACCGTGATGGGGTCCTGGATGAGGCCGTGGATGTGGCGCTTCACGCGGGCGACTTCCTTGATCTGGTCCTTGCCGGGCAGGTTGTAATGGATGAGGCCGAGGCCGCCGTTGAGCGCCATGGCGATGGCCATGCGCGACTCGGTGACGGTGTCCATGTCGGACGAGATGATCGGGATCTGGAGTCGCAGGCTGTCGGAGAGCGAGGTGGCCAGATCGGTGTCCTTCGGCAGGATTTCCGAGTGGAGCGTGGCGAGCGAGACGTCGTCGTAGGTGAGCGCGCTCGGCAGGTTGGCGGCAAAGAAGCGCTCGGCGGGCAGGTAGAAGTCCGAGTCGTTCGGGTAAGTGGCAACAGGCTTGGTCATCGTTGCCGTGAACGAAATACTCCTCGGGCGGGAAACCTCAACGAGAATTTTCTGATTCCTAGGCAATGAATCCATGCTTCCGAGCAAGGCATGGTTTGCCCCGGAATACACGGAAGGAGGCGAATCGGGCGGATAGTGACTTTTCTTTCCGGGTATTCCGTGTATTCCGTGGTTTCCTAATGGTTTATCGTTTCGGCCACAAAACCTACCGTCTCCCGCTGCGCGCGCCGCTGCGGACGGCGCACGGGGTGTGGGCGGAGCGCGAGGGCATCGTTGTCCGGCTGGAGGGTGAGGCGGGCCGGGTGGGATTTGGGGAGATTGCGCCCCTCCCGTGGTTCGGAACGGAGACCCTCGCGGAGGCCGGTGAGATTTGCCGGAAGTTCGGCGACCGGGTGAGTGCCACGGTGCTCGATGCGGTGCCGGAGCGGCTCGGGTGTGTGCGGTTCGCCTTGGCCCAGGCCCGGGAGCAGGGGAGCCAAGGCACCGCCACCGCCCGTCTGCCCGTGGCTGCGCTGCTGCCCGCCGGTCGCGAGGCGCGAAAGATGCTGGCGGAAAAACTGGAGGCGGGCTTCCTCGCCTTCAAATGGAAGGTGGGCATCGGCGCCGTGGACGACGAACTGGTATTGCTGGACGATCTGCTGGGGCTGCTGCCGGCGCATGCGCAGCTGCGGCTCGACGCCAACGGGGCGTGGAACCGGCGTCAGGCCGGCCGCTGGCTGGAGCGCTGTGCCGGAGTGCCCGTCGAATTTGTGGAGCAGCCCGTCGCGCCGGCGGAGGAGGACACTTTGCGCGGGCTCGCGCAGGATTATCCCGTGAAACTGGCGCTCGACGAATCGGTGGTGCGGCTTGACGAGGCGCGCCGCTGGCAGGAGTTGGGCTGGCCGGGGATCTTTGTCATCAAGCCGGCGCTGGCCGGGCCGCTGGCCGAACTGAGCGCGTGGATTTCGGCGACGAAGGCCGATGTCGTAATCTCCAGCGCAATCGAAACCGTCCTGGGGCGCTCGGCCATTTTGCACGCCGCGCTCAGCCAGCCGCTCACGAAACGGGCGCTGGGTTTTGGCGTGGGCGAGGTTTTCGGCGACCGGCGCTGGGACGGCACGGTCATCGGGCCGCTTGCCGACGCGTCCTGCATCGCCCCCAACCCCGGGGAGGAATTATGGAACGCGCTGAACTAGCCCGGCTCTTGGGAGCGCCAGCGGGGCTGCTGGCGGAAGCAAGGCGGGAAACCACCGTGATCGAAGCGGGTGAGCCGCGACAGTTCATGGCAGAGCTGGCGGCGGCGGCGGCGCAGGGCGGCACGGTGATGCTGGCCAGCAACACCTGGGGGGAGAACGAGCGGCGGCAACTGGCGGGGTTGCGGCAGGAGGAACAGGTGACTCCGCCGACGGCCGCGGGCAAGGGCTGGCTTTGCATACCCACCGGCGGCACCAGCGGGCAGTTGAAGTTTGCGCGGCACGACGAGGAGACCCTGTCCGCCGCGGTCAACGGATTTGCCCGGCACTTTGGCGTTTCGCAGGTCAATGCCGTGGGGGTGCTGCCGCTGCACCATGTGAGCGGGCTGATGGCGTGGATGCGGTGCGCCCTGACCGGCGGGGAATATCGGCCGCTGGACTGGAAGAGCGTAGAATCCGGCGCGCTGCCGCCGTTGCCGGCGAAACCGGAGGGCTGGATGATTTCTCTCGTGCCGACGCAGCTCGAGCGTCTGCTGCGGCGCGACGGGGCGGTGGAGTGGTTGCGGCAATTCCGGCTCATTCTCCTCGGAGGCGGACCGAGTTCGCCGCTCCTGCTCGATCGGGTTGCGGCGCAGCGGCTGCCCCTGTCGCCCGGCTATGGGATGACGGAAACGGCCGCCATGGTGACCGCCTTGCGCCCGGCCGAGTTCCTGGCGGGCGCGCGGAATTGCGGGGCGGCCCTGCCGCATGCGCGAGTGAAAACCGGCGACGACGGGGCAATTATCCTCGGTGGTGACTCCCTCTTTCTCGGCTATCACCCGCACTGGCGCGACCGCGGGGATTTTGCAACCGCTGATAGCGGCTGGTTGGATGCAGAACAGCATTTGCATGTCACGGGCCGGCACGACGCGGTCATCATCACCGGCGGCGAAAAGGTCAATCCGGCCGAGGTCGAGGCGGCGTTGCGCGCCACGGGTGAGTTTGCCGAGGTGGTGGTGCTGGGGGTGCCGGACCCGGAGTGGGGACAGGCGGTCATCGCGGCCTATCCGGTAGCGGACCGGCCCAGGCTGGACAAGGTCGCGGAGATGCTCAGCCGGTCGCTGGCGCCGGCGAAGCGTCCAAAGCGATTCGTTCCGCTCGCCTTGTGGCCGGGGAACGCGCAGGGCAAGGTCGACCGGGCGGAGGTGGCGCGTCGGGTGGCGGCCGCCAATCCTTAAACAGAAGTTAACGGAGAAAACGGAGAAATCCAAACCTGTGTATTCTCTGGTTCCTCTGTTTTCTCCTGTGAAAAACTTTTTCCGTGTTTTCTATGTTTTCCGTGGTTAATTCAAAGCCGTGAACAAAACCGAGATCGCCGCCGTGCTGACCGACATCGGCACCCTGCTGGAATTGAAGGGGGAGAATCCCTTCAAGATCCGCGCCTACCAGGCCGGCGCCCGCGTCGTGGAATCGTTGCCCGAGAGCGAGCTGGCGGAGCGCATCGCGGCGGGCACCCTCGAGGAGGTGAAAGGCATCGGCGAGGCGCTCGCGCAGAAAATCACCGAGCTGGAGACGACCGGGAAGCTGGGATTCTACGACAAGCTCAAGGACTCCATACCGGGGGGGCTGGTGGAAATTCTCCAGATCCCCGGCGTCGGCCCGAAGAAGATCCGCGCGCTCCACGAGAAGCTCGGCGTCGATTCCATTGCGAAACTGCAACAGGCCTGTGCCGACGGCAAGATCGCGGAGCTGGACGGCTTTGGCGAAAAGACCCAGGAAAAAATCCTCGAGGGCATCCGCAACCGGGAGAAATACGGCAAGCGGCACCTGTGGATTGACGCCTGGGAGACGGCCGAGCCGCTGCTGGCGGGCTTGCGCGGACTGAAGCAGGTCGAGCGGGCCGAGCACGCCGGCAGCCTGCGGCGGCGGATGGAGACGGTCGGGGACTTGGATTTTCTCGTGGCCACCACCGACCCCAAGCCCGTCGCGGACTGGTTCGTGGCGTGGCCGGGCGTCGTGGAGGTCACGGCCCGCGGCGACACCAAGGCGAGCGTGCGGCTCGAGTCGGGCATCCAGGCGGACCTGCGGCTGGTGCCGCCGGAGCAGTTCGTGTTCGCGCTGCACCATTTCACCGGTTCGAAGGACCACAATGTGCAGATGCGCCAGCGGGCGCTGGCGCAGGGACTCTCGATGAGCGAATGGGGCCTGGTGCCCGCGGAGGGCGAGGGGACGGCGAAACAGAAAGCGGAGGACAGGGGACGGAAGACAGATATCACCACCGAGGAGCAGCTTTTCACCCGGCTCGGTCTGCATTTCATCCCGCCGGAATTGCGCGAAGGCGGGGGCGAGATCGAGGCGGCCGAGAGCGGGGCGCTGCCACACCTGGTGGAGGTGGCGGACATTCGCGGGGTGTTTCACAACCACACGACCGCCTCCGACGGGCACAACACCCTCGAGGAGATGGTTGCGGCGGCGCAGGCGCTGGGGCTGGATTACCTCGGCATCGCCGACCACTCGAAGTCGAGCGTGCAGGCCAGCGGGCTCAGCGAGGAGCGGCTGGCCGCGCAGGTCGCCGCCATCAAGGCGTTGAACGCGGCGAAGAAATTCAAGTGCCATGTCTTCACCGGCACGGAATGCGACATCCTGTCCGACGGGCGGCTGGACTTCGCCGACGAGGTGCTGGCAACTTTGGATTATGTCGTGGTGTCGGTGCACAACTCCTTCCGCCAGGGACGGGAGGACATGACGAAGCGGATCATCCGGGCCATCGAAAACCCGCACGCAAAGATGCTCGGCCATCTGACCGGCCGGCTGCTGTTGCAGCGGGAAGGTTACGAGGTGGATGTCGAGAAGGTCATCGACGCCGCGATCGCGCACGAGGTTGTCGTGGAGTTGAACGCCAGCCCGTGGCGGCTCGACATGGACTGGCGGCACTGGCGAAAGGCGGCGGAACGCGGCCTGCTCTGCTCGATCAATCCCGATGCGCACGACACGGAGGGACTGGCGCATTACCGACTCGGGGTCGGCGCCGCGCGCAAGGGTTGGCTGACGAAGGAGAGCGTGCTGAATTGCCGCAGCCTGGCGCAGGTGAAGCGTTTTCTGGCGCGCTGAATTTTTATTTCCCGCCGAGGCGCCGGCCTTGGGCGGTGAGGGTCATCAGTTGCGTGAGCCGGCGGCGGCGGGTCTCGTGGTGCTTCGCGCTGGTCACCCAGTGGATGGCGAGGCGCTGATAACCGGGCGGCTGGGCCCGCCAGGAGGTCCAAGCCGCTTTGTTTGCCCGGAAAATCTTTTCGAGCGCGGTCGGGAATCGCTGCGGACGGGGCTTTGGCGCCGCCTGCTCGTAGGTGTAGATGCCGGTCTTGTGGTCCTTGCGCGCGGCAAACGCCTTCACCCCGGTCGGGTGCATTTTGCCCGCCTTGGTCAGCCGCCTGACGTGGCCGACATTCACGAGGCTCCACGTGCTGGCCGGCCGGCGCGGCGTGACGCGATGGCTGTAGCTCTCGTCATCGACGCGCCGCTTTACGCCGTCGATCCAGCCGAAGCAGAGGAGTTCGTCCACCGCCTCAGGATAAGTGAGGCCGCCCTTGCCCGAAGCCTTCTTGTAGAATCCGACCAGCAGCTCGGTGGCGGTGGCGTGGTTGGCCTCAAGCCAGCGGCGGAAATCGGCGGCGGAGGCGAAGTGAGTGGGGGTTGTGTGAGCCGTGGTCAAATCTGGCTGGTCGTTCAGTGGATGCTCAGGAGCAGGTCGGCGGTCGCCTCGGGCAGATACCACTGCGGCACGTGGTTGGCTTGCAAGATGAGCACGGGCCAGCCGCGAGCCTTGGCGCGTTCGGCCGAGGGATAAAAATCGTCCTCCTCGGGCTTCTTGCCTTGTTCCACGGTGAGGAGGTAGGTCGCGGGGACTTTCGCCGCGGCCGGGGCCTTGAGCACGATGGGATCGGTGAAAGTTTTCAGGGGATGAGGGACATCCCGCGGGTAGGGCTTGTCGGGCTTGACCCACGAGGGGAGGATGAAGCCGTCCTTCGTCATCTTCTCGATCGGAAGGGAGCCAGCCTTGCGGGGATGAGGCAGATCATGCCGAGGAGGACGAGAAGCAGCCGGGTTTTCATACGCAGAGGAGCCAGTTCGATTCGGGAGGCGGAAGGTGGAGAATCGATGGAGATCACGCCGCAAAAGAAATCAATCACGGATTGGCCCGGCGAACGCTCTAAAACCACGGCGCGTCTCAGCGGGCCGCAAGCGGGCCGAGGGAGCGGCGGACGCCGCAGCTGCTGCGATCTGTCGCCGGCTCAGGGCGCGACGGCGGGAACTGGCGGCTGCCCGGTTTGACCCGGCCAGAAGGCGAGGCCGTTGGTCATCACGAAAATGACCATGGCGACCATGAGGCAGACCGCGGCCAGCCAGAAAAACGGACTGTGATGCATCCGTTTCCAGTAGGGACCGTGCGGCGGATGTTCAGCAGCGTGGGCTCCACCGTGTTGCTGGAACTTGGGATCATTCATGGGCGAAGGTTAGGACACGCGTGGGCGGCCAAGGTCACCGACTAATTAGGATGTGTGCCTGCAAATTGGATTTCGCGGGCCAGCGAGCTTGTCCGTTCGACAAGCTCAGGACCCCGAGCCTGTCGCGGGGCTCGCACCTCAACCGCGCCCGCCAGCGGGCTGCCCTACCGCAGCTTGATCGGGCAAATTGGATTTTGAAGACACAACGCATCCTGTTTGGCGGCCGGGGGAACAGTCACCGCGACGGTCGCCCGCCTTGCGGGGCGTTGCCGGAGTCAGCCGGGGAAACTTCACTTGAAAAAAAGCAACTTGAGGGCGAGCAGCACGCTGCCGAACAGGAAGGCGGCCACCAGTTGCTTTCGCAGCGGCCAGGACAGGAAGACGACAACCGGGGATCGCACGACCTGGTGTTTTCTTATCCGGTTCGAGGAGAGGTAGACCTCCTCGTCATCGCCCTGGACCTTGGCGCCAAGCGCCTTGGCCAGCCGCACCATCTTGTCGAGGAACTCCGATTCCGGATCCTTGGCATCGATGCAGCCTTCCTGCCAGCAAAGCCAGGCTTCGGCGCCGGTCCTCCGGCTTTTCCAATCAACGTGGTCGTCCCCCAGTGCGCCGGGGTGGGTGAACTCGGCGTCGGGCCGGATGCAGGCGAGGAATTCCTCCTTCGAAATATCGTCGCCGTCATCGTTCCAGCTTTTCCGGCGCGTGATATGGAGGTCGTAGCCCATGGGAGTGGTCGTCAACGCCGGCGCTGAGCCGCGTCAGTTCCTTGCGGTGGTTCGGACGGCGCGGCGGAGTTTCCCCGCTGAGAAAGGTTGCGCGTCAGGTAGACCGGCTGTGCGCCCTCCGTCGCGAAGCCGCAGCCGCGGTAGAAATCGACGGCGACCTGGTTGTCAGCGCAAACCCAGACCTCGCGGACACCGTTCGTCCGCATCCAGTCTTCCATGTGGGTGAGCAGGGTGCGGCCGGTTCCGCGCCGGCGCCAGTCCTGGCGCACGCCGATTTCGTAAAGGAGAAGTTCCTGCCCCTCGCCGGAACGCAACGGCAGATGGATGCAATAGAGGAAGCCGATCACGGTGTCACCGGCGAGGGCCACCCAGTGAAGCACCGCCGGGTTCGCCAGATAGCGGAGCGCGGTCGCAGGGTCGAGGGGCACGAGCGGCGTCCCGCGTCCTTCGAGGTCGAAGTCGGGGTCCTTCCGCGCCAGGAGTTCAAGGGTCGGTTCGTCGCCGGGGCCCAGGCGTTTGATGGCCGGGTTCATCGCTAAGCAACGCCGAAGGCCACGAGAGTGGCCAGGGCGGTTAGGAGTGTCCACGCATGCAGGATTATGTGCTCGTGGTTCGGGCCGGGCCGGTCGTCATGCGCGGGCAGCAGAGTAATCGTGCCCTGATGCAGCCGGTGGTGAATGGCGGTCCAGTGCCCGAGCGTGTCGCCCTTTTCGAAATTGGACGTCGCGATCGAAAGCAGGCGATTGTAGAGGATCCGCCCGCGGCCGGACGGAACGGTCAGATACGGCACCCACCAGATGATCAACTCTGCCGCAAAAAGGACGAAGTAATAAACAACGCCAAAGATCATCAGTGCCCTGAGATGGAAACCGAACCCGACCGGCGCCAGACTCATCA
>JAYVZM010000341.1:0-9364 GCA_043783345.1 Verrucomicrobiota bacterium | reverse complement strand
TCGCCACCGGCAGGCTGACGTCGCATGACCCGGCGTTCATCGCCACCCCGCCCGGCACCGGCCCGCGTCACACCAAGTTTTCCCGCGACGGCCATTTCTTCTATATTTTGAACGAAATCGACGGCTCCATCAGCGTCTGCGCCTACGATGCGGCGCGCGGCACCGGCATGCCGATCCAGCACATCTCCACCCTGCCCGCCGGCTTCAAGGTCGCCGATCCCGACCGCGCCGCCGAGATCCGCGTCCATCCCAACGGCAGGTTCGTCTACGCGTCCAATCGGGGCCACGACAGCCTCGCCGTCTTCGCCGTCCAGGCCGATGGCACGCTGCAACTCATCGAGCTGACGCCGTGCGGCGGCAAGCACCCCCGGAACTTCGCGCTCTCGCCCGACGGCAACTGGCTGGTCTGCGCCAACCAGAACAGCAGCAACCTCGTCGTTTTCAAGGTCGACCCGGTCACCGGCCGGCTCACGGCCACCGGTCACACCGCCGCGGTGCCGCAGGCCGTGTGCGTGCTGTTTGCGGGCTAAACCCGGGTGGCGCATGGCCCGCGGGCCGGGCCCGCCGGCCATAATGAGCAAAATAAGCCCACATTTTGACTGTGGATGCGCATCATCGCGACTTCTCCCCGGCGATAATTCAGGCAGGATGCCAGAGGATAACATAACCGCGTCACATGAGCATCAAATGGACAGACCGTGCCACCTCGCCTGCCGAGGCCGTGGCCTACGTTAAAAGCGACCACCGGGTCTTTGTGCATGGAGCGTGCGCCACGCCCACGACGCTGACCAACGCCCTGGCGCTGCGCCGGGACGTGGAAAATGTGCGCCTCTATCACCTGCACACCGCCGGTCCGGCCGCGTGGCTCAGCCCGGCCACACAAGGCCTGTTTCGCTCGGTTTCGCTGTTCACCGGCGGCCCGCTCCGCAAGGCGGTCAACGAAGGCATGGCGGACCATGTGCCGATCTTCCTCTCCGACATCCCCGGCCTTTTCCACAGCCGCCAGGTGCAGCTCGATGTCGCCATCCTCCAGGTCTCGCCTCCCGACCGCCACGGCCTGTGCTCGCTCGGCACGTCGATCGACGCCGCCCGCGCCGCCGCCGACACGGCGAAGGTGGTCATCGCCGAGATCAACGAGCAGATGCCGCGCACGCTGGGCGACAGCACGCTGCCCTTCCAACGCATCACCGCCTTCGTCCACACCAACCGCCCGTTGCACGAGCACCATCCCGAGCCCGAATCGCACATCGAGGCGCGCATCGGCGAGCTGATCGCCCCGATGATCGACAACGGCTCCACCCTGCAGATGGGCATCGGCGGCATCCCCGACGCCGTGCTCGCCCGGCTGCACGACAAGCGCGACCTCGGCATCCACAGCGAGATGTTCTCCGACCGCGTGGTCGAGCTGGTCGAGTCCGGCGCCGTGACCAACAAACACAAGGCCGTCGGCCGCGGCCGCACCGTCACCAGTTTCATCAACGGCACCCGCCGGCTCTTTGATTTCGTCAACGACAACCCCGGGGTCGCCTTTTATCCGTGCGACTGGACCAACGACACCGCGATCATCCGGAAGAACCCCAAGATGGTCGCCATCAATTCGGCCATCGAGGTCGACCTGACGGGGCAGGTCTGCGCCGACTCCATCGGTCATCGCATCTTTTCCGGCATCGGCGGCCAGATGGACTTCATCCGCGGCGCCGCGCTCTCCCCCGGCGGCAAGCCGATCATCGCCTTGCCGTCCACCGCCGCCGGCGGCAAAGTCTCCCGTATCGTCGCCCAGCTGAATCCCGGCGCCGGCGTCGTGACCACACGGGGACACGTCCACTGGGTCGTGACCGAATACGGCGCGGTGAACCTGCACGGGCTGTCCCTGCGCGAACGCGCCGAGGCGCTGATCTCCGTCGCCCATCCGGATTTCCGGGCCGAGCTCCTGCAGCACGCGGTCCATCTCCGTCATTTCATTCCGCCGACGCCCGTCGGTTGAGGCCGGGGTAAGCGCGGCGCGGGGGCGCCGCGTCGCTCGCGGGGATCAGGCCGGGTCGAGATCGTTGAAATAATCCGCGCCCGTGGTGCCCTTCGGGCCACCGTGGCCGTTGCGCACTGGCGCCTGGCCCTGCTGGCCGGCGGGAACCGAGGCCCGGACCGTCTGGCGGCGGCCGTTGCCGCCAGGGTTGCTACCGGCCGTGTGCTTGACCGGGGAAAGGCGGGAGGCATGAGTCGGCGCGTGCGCCGGCCCGGTGGCCTCCGCGACGCCGGTCGTGGATTTTTCCACCAAGCTCATGAGCTCGGCCACCGCATGGCGGACCTCCGAGGCCTGCATCTTCAGCTCCTCCGCGGAAGCGGCGGACTGCTGCGAGAGGGCCGCGTTGCTCTGGGTGATCTTGTCGATGCCGTTGACGGACTCGCCGACCTGCGTGATGCCCTTGCTCTGCTCGTGCGAGGCCTGGGCGATCTCGGCCACCATCTCGTCGAGACGGCGGATGCGCTCCACGATGGCGGAAAGGTTGGCGGCCACTTTTTCGCTGACCCGCGCGCCTTGGGTGCTCTTCTCCGTCGAGTCGGAAATCCGGTCGCTGGTCTCGCGGGCGGCGGCGGCGCAGCGCTGCGCGAGGCTGCGCACCTCGTCGGCCACGACGGCGAACCCGAGCCCGGCTTCGCCGGCGCGGGCGGCCTCGACGGCGGCGTTGAGGGCGAGGATGTTCGTCTGGAAGGCGATCTCGTCGATCGTCTTGATGATCTTGGAAATTTCGCTGCTCGAGGCCTGGATCGCGCTCATGGACACTTTCATCTGCTCGACGTCGGTGGCCCCGGCATCGGCGGTCTGGCGGGCTTCCTGGGCCAGGCGCTTGGCGTTCTGGGCGTTCTCGGAATTGCGGCTGGTCATGCTGGCGATCTCATGCAGCGCCGAGCTGGTTTCCTCGAGAGAGGCGGCCTGCTGGCTGGCGCCATCGGCCATGGTCAGGGCGGCCTGCGCCACTTGGGTGGCGGAGTCCTGGGTCTTGGCCGACTCGCTGGCCAGCTGCACCGCGATGTTGCGGATCGGCCGGGTGACACCCCGGGTGACCATCCAGGCGGCGGTCAGACCGAACAGGATGCCGCCGATGGCAATGACGAAGACGAAAATCTCATTGCTCCGCTGGCTGGCGCGCGCGGTCGCCTCGATTTCCTGTTGATAATCGTGCACGGAGCGGCTGACCTGGGCGATCGTGGCGGTGAATTCGGGGGCGATGCGGTTGATGCTGTCCGCGATCAGCTCGTCGCGCTGGCGTTTTGATTCCACGATCTTGTCGATGGCGGCGCCATAGGCCTCGGCCGCCTGGCGCAGCGAGACGAGCCGGCTGTTCTTGGCGTCGTCCTTCAGGGTGGCGTCGAGCTTTTCCAGCTCGGCCTGGTCCTTCTCGATCAGCTCGATCTGCTTGAGCACAAATTGGAGGGAATCCCGGGCCGACTGGGCCTCCTCCTTCTTGGAGGTCTTGAGGAAGCTGCTGACCTGCGTGCCGCACTCAAAGAAGGCGCGGAGGGCATTGGCCACCCGGAAGGCGCTGTTCATGTCGCCCTGGCCGCGGGCCTCCGTCATGAGCGTCTGGAGGCTGTCCTTCATCTCCTTGCCCTTCGGCGTCAGGATGCTGTCCTCCACCTGGACACGCTGGGTGTTGTTCTCGACCAAGGTGAGGAAAGTCTGGTGATAGCGGCTGAGCAGCTCCTTGGCGGTGGCGATCTGCCGGGCGCGGGCCGGATCCACGATATATTTCTCGGCCAGGCTCATTTCCTCGAGCAGGCCCTTGTGCGCGGTCTGGTAGGCCTGGATGCTTTCGGCGGAACCGCTGGCCAAAAAGTCGTTCACCTGCACCTTGAGCGCCATCATGGCTGTTTCGAGCCTGACCGCGGTATGGGATTCGGTCGCGCTGGCGGAAAACAACTGGAATTTCTTGCCGGCGGTGCCGAGGGCATAACGGGAGATGCTCGAGATGACCGCCAGCAATCCGATGATGACGACGAATCCGAGGGTGATTTTTTTACCGACTGTCAGGTTGCTCATGGCTGGGATGGTGGGCTAATAAATTGGGGTGGGAATGGCCGGGTCACTCGGCGGTGAACCTGATCGGAATCGCCACATGCATCGCCACCGGGTTGCCGTCCTTCCGGGCGGGCTTGAACCGCCATTTCTTGATCGCGGTGAGTGCCGGCTCGTCCAGCTCGTGGTGGCTCGATTTCATGACCTTCTCGTCCTGCACGTTGCCTTTGTCGTCCACCGTCAGGCTGATGGTGACCAGGCCCGTGAGGCCCAAGCGCGCAAAGCCGATGGGAACATCGGGTGCGACTGTCCTGACCGGCACCGGTGGCTCGGTCTTGTCGTCGGCCCAAAGTGAAACCGCCGGCAAGGCGAGAAAAGCGGCCAATAGTAAGGGCGTGCGTAGTTTGATAGCATTCGACTGCATACGAACTCTATATCGGCCACCCCCGCCCCCTACTTGAGGATTTCATCCTTCCTCCGGGGCCTTTTTCCCCCAGGCGCATGCCGGTTTCGGGAATGCCCTCCCCGCACGCCGGAATGGGGGTGCGGGTTCAAACTTTTCCTGATTTCCTCCGTTTTCACCCCGGCCATCAAGCCGACGCGGCTTGGCCTGAGCTTGGGCTAAAGCGCACGACTTGCAGCCATTGAATTACTTGCACTCCAATTGACCCAATCATAACGTCCGCGTCTATTCATGATACTACCTTGAGCCGCTTCCCCAGATCGATTCTTTATGCGGTAAGCGCGGGCCTTATCCTCGCCCGGGGGGCGGCGTCGACGTCGGCCGGAGAAACCCCGGAACCGGGTGAGCTGCAGATACAAAACCGCCGGCTGCAACAGCAGGTGTCGCAGCAGCAGCAGCAAATTGATGAACTGCGCCAGCGTCTGGAGATGCTCGAAAAAAATAGTCCCCCCGCCCGTCCCGGGCCCAATCCCGGGCCGATCGAATCCGATCGCCAGATCCGGCTCAGCGGTGAAGCCGCTTTCGCCTTCTTCCGCTCGGGGACGGACGGGCAGTATCCCAACTCAGAATTCCGCGTCGATGACGCGAAAATCTTCGTCGAGGCCCGCGTCTGGCGCAACGCCTACGTCTTTGGCGGATTGGAACTCACCACCCGCGAGGCCAACGACGAGTATTTTCACGTCGGCGAACTCTATGCGGACGTCGAGCAGCTCGCCACCGTCGGCCGCGACGCCGTGCTCAATCTGCGGGCCGGCCGCTTCAGCCTCCCCTTCGGCGAGGAATATCAAACGCGCAACGCCCTCGACAACCCGCTCATCTCCCATTCCGTCGCGGACATCTGGGGCATCGACGAGGGCGTGCAGCTCTATGGCTCGCTCGGGCGCCTGAGTTACAATCTCGCCGTGCAGAACGGCGGCCACAAGATGCTGCATGACTTCAACTCCGACAAGAGTGTGGTCGCGCGGATGTCCTTCGACGTCACGCCGCAGCTCCATGTCAGCGCGAGCGCCATGCGCACCGGCACGCTCAACGCCGTCAACGATGTATACTCCGAGGTCTGGCTGGCCAATGGTTTTTTTCGCGCGCTCGGGCCGACGACGGCCACCACCACCTTCGCGGCCAGCCTGACCGAACTCGACGCCGCGTGGCATTGGCGGACCGGTCACGTCAGCGCAGCCGCCGGCTGGATCCGCTTCGACGACAACAATCCCGCCGCGGACGACTCGCGGCGCCTGGACTACTTCAGCCTCGAGTCCAGCCAGCAGCTCTCCGGGGGATGGTATGGCGGCGCGCGCTACAGCGAAATCCACTCCGCGGGCGGTTACCCGCTCATCGGCCAGGGCAAACCCGCGGCCTATTTCTACAATCCGTTCGCCCCCCTGACGACCGACCTACGGCGACTCAGCCTGGGTCTCCGCTACCAGTTCGCGCCGCCGCTCGCCCTCAAGCTGGAATACAGCTGGGAGACCCGGCGGCAGAAGAGCGGCACCGAGCAGGATGACACCAACCTTCTCTCGACGCAGCTCGCGCTGAGATTTTAACCCCCACCATGAGCGCGAAATCCACCGTCGTCCTGCTCGGCTTGCTGGCCGCCGCCAGTCTGAGCGCCGGCACCATCACCGGCACCGTCAGCGCCCGCGGCGCGCCGGAGCCCCCCGGATCCGCCGGCACCTCCAATTACCAGAGCCGGCGATACAAGTTTGCCGAGAAGGTGGATTACGACCGCCTGACTGACTTTGTGATCTATGTGGACGAGCCCCTGGCCAGCGTGACTCCCGCGGGGACCATGCCGCTCGCCGTCACCACCCAGAAAAACGCCATCTTCGATCCCCATGTGCTGCCGATCGCCGTCGGCACCGCCGTGAAATGGCCGAACCTGGACGATATCTACCACAACGTCTTTTCCATGTCGGACGCCAAGGAGTTCAACCTCGGGCTCTATCACCAAGAAAAGGAGCCGGTCGTGACCTTCGACAAGGCGGGACGCGTGGATGTCTTTTGTGCGATTCACTCCCAGATGCACTGCATCATCCTGGTCGTGCCGACTCCGTTCTTCGCCAAGGCCGACGCCAACCAGACCTTCGTGATCAAGGACGTGCCGGCGGGGACCTACAAGCTGCGCGCCTGGCATGAACGGCTGCCCGGCCAGATCCGGGAGGTGGTCGTGCCGGCGCAGGGCGAGGTCCGGGTTGATTTCACCCTCGGGCTGGCGGAACTGCCCAAATACTGACCCTCCCCGGACATGCGCTCCTCCGGGAACAAAGTGCGGTTCAGCTTTCAGACCAAGGTGCTGCTGCCGGTGCTCGCTGCGCTCGTCCTGCTGCCGGGCATCACCCTCTGGATCGTCAACCGCTCGATGAGCCAGCAGGTGCAGAATGAAGCGCGCCAGACGCTGACCACCACCGAGGCGGTCTTCAAGAGCTCCCTCGACATTCGCGCCAACAATCTCGTCCTGCGTTTCCGCAACCTCGTGAACGAGCCGCGCTTCAAGGCCACGGCACAACTCGGCGACCCCAAGACGCTGAGCCGTTTCCTGCGCGAACTGCTGGACGAGCTGCGCGACGAGACCGAACTGATTGTGTTCACCACCGCCCGCGAAACGCGACTCGCCAGTGCGCAGCGCGACCCCGCCCTGTCGACTGACGATTTTGAGAGCGCCGCGATGCCCATCATCCACCAGGCGATCGGCGGGGATCTGGGCACCGGCATCATCTCCGTGGGCGGGAAAACCTGCAACGTCGTCTCCGTGCCGATGCAGCTCAGTGACACGGGCTCGCTCATCGGCGTGCTCACGATCGCCACCCGTCTCAGCGAGTCCACGATGCAGGAACTCAAGAAACTGACCCGGGCCGATATTTTTATCCTGGCCGGCAAGGCCGTCACCGCCTCGACCATGGGGCAGCCCGAACTGCCCGGAATCCTGCTGGGTGAGGTCGCCGGGAGCAATGACCGGCGCATCCTGCCCGTCGCGATGCAGGGTGAACACTACTTCGCGCTGACCGACAACTATCAGCGTCGCGGACCGGCGGGCGGCTTTCGTTATGTCCTGCTTTCCTCCTACGAACAACGTCTGCACGAGCTGGAAAGCACCCGCGCCACGCTGCTCACCGTGAGTTTCACCGGCGTGCTGTTGAGCGGGCTCATCGTCTGGTTTCTCATCCGCCGCATCACCCTTCCGCTCGTGGAATTGCGGGACAATGCCGAGGCGGTCGGCCGCGGGGACTTCACCCGGCGCATCACGCGGTTCTCCAACGACGAGTGCGGCGCCGTGGCCGTGGCCTTCAACGACATGACCGCCAATCTCCAAGCTTCCCGCGCGGATCTTGAGAAGGCCGTCGCCACCCTCAAGACCACCCAAGCCCAGCTCATCCAGAGTGAAAAACTCTCCGCCGTCGGGCAGTTCGTGGCCGGCGTCGCCCACGAGCTCAATAATCCCCTGACCACGGTCATCGGCTTCGCCGACCTGCTGCAACACATGCAGCTGGATCCCAAATACCAGGGTTATGTCGACCGCATCTCCCACAGCGCCACCCGGTGCCACAAGATCGTCAACAGCCTGCTCGGCTTTTCCCGCCAGCACGAGCCCGAGCGAAAACCGGTCAAGGTCAACGAACTGGCCGACGCGGTCGTCGAGATCGTCGCCTACGACCTGCGCACGAGCAACATCAGTCTGGTTCGCGAATACGCGCCTGATCTGCCGCTCATCCTCGGCGATTCCCACCAGTTGCAACAGGTCATCCTCAATATCATCAACAATGCCCGTCAGGCTCTGGAACCCTTCCGGCGCGATGGCCAGATCGTCATCCGGACCGGCTGCACCGATCCCCATGTCTGGGTGCGCATCCGGGACAACGGCCCCGGCATCCATCACGAGACCCTCTCCCGCATCTTCGATCCCTTTTTCACCACGAAGCCGCAGGGCAAGGGCACGGGCCTCGGCCTCAGCCTTTCCTACGGCATCATGCAGGAGCACCGCGGCCACATCCGGGCGGAGAGCCAGCCCGGCGAGGGCACCGAGTTCATCCTCGAGCTGCCCATCGCCGGACCGCTCGCCGCGGTCCAGGAGACCCGGCCCGCCTCGGCGGCGCCGTTCCCAGCCAGGATGCCCCGCCTCCTCGTGCTCGTGATCGACGACGAGGAATCCATCCTGCATCTCGTGCAGGAAGTGCTGCGCTCGGAGGGCCACCGCGTCGAGACGGCCGGCAGCGGCGAGGCGGCGCTCGAACTCATCCGGCGCAACCGCTACGATGCCATCATCTCCGACTGGAAAATGCCCGGCTTGAACGGCATCAACCTGTTTCAGGAGCTGCTCGAGAAAAACCCGGAGGCCGCGCGACGCATGCTCTTCATGACCGGTGACGTCATCAAGGAGAGCTTCCAGGAGTTCCTCAAGCAGCACAACCGGACCTGCCTGCCCAAGCCCTTTGCCCTGCGGGAATTTCACGCCGCGCTGGCCGCCACCATCAAAGCGGGGTGAGGCCTGTGGGGCAACGCCGGCCAGGAATGTTGTAGGAGCGGCTTTACGCCGCGATTCGCGCGCGTCGCCACTTCGTCTCGCGGCATAAAGCCGCTCCTACAGTCAATCCTCAGAACGCCGCCTCGGCCCCGGGTTGCAGTCGCGGCGGGCGCAGCGAAAGCACCAGATAATAGACCGCCACCGCGAGGACGGCGCACACCACCAGAAACCAGTCGCCGTGCTCCGTGTAATAGCTCTGCCGGTCGCGCCAGCGCAGGTCGCGCGTAAGGTTCACCGTCTCGGCGCCGCGGAAATACACGCTGCCGTTCTCGTCCTTGAGCGTCGCCCGGATGTTGCCGAACTCGTCGATCCATCCGCTCCAGCCGCCGTTGCCGCAGCGCAGGACGGGGCGGCGCGTCTCGACGGCGCG
>JAYVZM010000340.1:0-3720 GCA_043783345.1 Verrucomicrobiota bacterium | reverse complement strand
CGGGGGAAAATCAGCGCCGGCGCGGGCGGCGGCGAGCGCGGCGGGATCATGGAGACCGACGTGCCGCACGCCGAATTGCCGGGCGATCTCCGCCAGTCGCTGGTGCTTGCCATGGGCCGCGATGCCGACGAGCTCGAGCCGGTCATGCTGGGCGGCGATGACCCGCAACGTGCTTTCCCCGATGGAGCCGGTGGCACCGAGGAGGACGACGCGTTTTTTAGGGAGGGAGTCAGACATGAATGACGAAATTCCTTACCTACCCCGGCGTTTCGCGCCACCCCTCTCTAGAGGGGATTTGGCTGCCGTCGGTTTGAAGATCCCCTCTTGAGAGGGGTGCCCAAAGGGCGGGGTGTGTGGCTGGGCGAACATCCAAGCGGGCTCCGTCTCAGTCATCACTCCAGAAACAGAAAGATGAAATACGCCACCGGGGCCGTCAGGAGCAGGCTGTCCGTCAGGTCGAACGCGCCGCCGATGCCGGGGATGAGCTTGCCGGTGTCCTTGAGGTCGGCGCGCCGCTTCAGGGCGGATTCCATCAGGTCGGAAACGATGGTGATGATGGCCAGGGGCAGGGCAATGGCGGCGGCGACCAGCGGGGTCAGGCTGTCCGGCAGCCTGCCGGCGGCGAAGAAGGCGATGGCCGCGCCCACCCCGGCGGAGACCAGCACGCCGCCGACGGCACCCTCCCAGGTTTTCTTCGGGCTGATCAGGGGGGCCATCTTGTGTTTGCCGAAGGCCAGGCCGGAGAGCAAGGCGCCGACATCGCAGAACTTCGAGACGGCGACGACCCACAGGCAGAGGGCGAGATTGTCGCCGCTGTCCGAGTCGCGCATCAGGATGCCGACGAGAAACTGCAGCATGAACGGGACATACAGCAACCCGACAAGGGTGGCGCCGATGGTTTCCATGCGGTTGCTGGTGTCGCGCTCCCGCAGCACCCGGACGCACGAGACCAGCATCGCCAGCACGATCAGTCCGGTGGCCAGGCCGGGAACGACATCGGGCTCCGCGAAAAAGAACGCGGTGTAATAGGGTCCGGCGGTGATCAGCACGCTGAACAAGATGCCCATCCACCGGAAGGGGCGGTGGCCCATCTTTTCCGTCAGCCCGTAGAATTCATGCAGCGTCAGCGCGGCCAGCAGGGTGAGCAGGACGACGGCGGCATGGGCGCCAAAAAACCACAGGCTGGCCAGGACAACGGTCCAGAGAATGAGGGTGCTGAGAAGACGGGAAAACACGGGGAAATCGGGTGGTTATCTGGGATTGAGGGACGAGTGGCGGGAATCCTGGACACCCCCCGCCCAGTGGGCACCCCTCTCTAGAGGGGATTCTGGCAACGTGGCCTTGGCTCCCCTCTGGAGAGAGGTGGCGCGCAGCGCCGGGGTGTGTCGTTTGGCGGTGAGAAAGTTTCGCATTCGAGTCAGGCCTCGCCGGATTTGATCTGTTCGGCGGTCAGGCCGTAGCGGCGTTCGCGTTTGCGGTATTCGTCCAGGGCGGCCTGCAGGTCGGCCTTGCCGAAATCGGGCCAGAGCACGGGGGTGAAGACCATCTCGGAGTAGGCGCATTGCATGAGCATGAAATTGCTCACGCGCTGCTCCCCGGAGGTGCGGATGAGGAGGTCGGGCTCGGGAATCTTCGCCGTGTAGAGATACCGGCTAAAGTTTTCCCAGGACGCGTCCGCCAGTTTTTCCGTGCCGGCCACAACGGCGGTAGCATACGCGCGGGCGGCGTCGGCGATCTCGGTGCGCGACCCATAGTTGAGGGCGAGCACAAGCGTCCATTCGGTGAAGCCGCTGGTGGCCTCGACCACGCGGTTGAGCTCGCGCTGGACGTTGGCGGGAAGGGCGTCGGTGCGGCCGATGGTGAGCAGGCGGACGCGGTTCTTGATCAGATTGTCCAGCTCGCGCTTGAGGAAATAGTCGAGCAGGCCCATCAGGCCCGATACCTCGTCGGCCGGACGCTTCCAGTTTTCCACCGAGAACGCATACAGGGTGATGTAACGGATGCCGAGCTCCCGGGCGGCATCGACCACCGTGCGCACCGTTTCCACGCCGCGGCGGTGGCCCTCGAGGCGGGGCAGCCCCCGCTGCTTGGCCCAACGACCGTTGCCGTCCATGATGATGGCGACGTGCTGGGGGATTTTATCGGGGCTGGGAGGCGTCATGCAGGAGTGCCGCGATTTAGGTCAGCGGCGGCAAGTTTGACAAGCCGCCTTCGCATGAATCGCTTCGGCGCGCCAAGGGGGCGGGGCAAAGCTTGCGTTCAACTTACTCTTGAATTGGCTCAAAACATGGCGAAACCGCTGACCAAGCCCGAAATCAAGGCCGCCCTCGCCAGCCTGACCGGCTGGGCCTTTGAGCGCGACGCGCTGGCGAAGACTTTCAAGTTCGGCAATTTTCGCGAAGCCCTGTCCTTCATGGTGCGCGTGGGCTTCGAGGCCGAGGCGATGGATCACCATCCCGACTGGACCAACGTCTACAATCGTGTCGCCATCCGGCTAAATACCCACGACGCCGGCGGCAAAGTGACCGCCAAGGACGCCGAACTCGCCAAGAAGATCCAGGCGATCAGCTGGGTCGGGTGAATGGAAGCCGCAGCGACCCCGCTGCGGTTTTCTGCTTTCCACGCGGGGTCGCCGGGGCTCCAGAAATCCTCCTAAAACACGCGGACGAACGAACGCGCGCCGGCGTCGAGCGCGGTGATGGGATGACTTCCGCCGACGGGATGCTTTTCGAGCAACGCGCCGGTGGCATCGAACTCGCCAAGGGTCACACCATCCGCCAAAGGCACATAATAATGCCGCGCGTCGGAATCGTAGCCGAGGGACACTGGCGCGACCGCGGCGGCCAGTGTCAGGTCAGATGCGACACTGCCGTCGGGCGCCACGGTTCCGATGCGGGCAGGAGCGGAGGTGGTGAGGACAATAAGGCGGCCGTTCTGCTGGTCGTAGGCCAGTCCACCGATCGGCCCGGCGAGCCCGGACAGCTCGAGGTGGCGAACAAATTCACCGAACAGCGTCAGCTCGACGACCGAGCGGCCGTCGGCGCCAACGGTGAACAGATGCCGGTCGCGTGAGCGGATGGCGAGATCGGCGGAGTCCTCGGTATGCAGATCGGCCGGCAGCGGCATCTCGCGGAGGATTTTGCCCGAAGGCCGCTCGATGACGCGGATGATGTGCGTCGGTGCGATCCGCAGGAACAGGTGATCGGTGTTGAAATCGTAGGCCAGGCCCACCACGCGTTCGCCCGGAGCCACTGCGCGCGCGATTCCGGCTGCGGGCGGACCGAGATCCTGCACGTCCGGACTGTTGGCAACGGTAACATAGACGTGGTTGGGCCCGCCGGTCGCGCAGCCGCCTCCGCCGATGCTGACGGCGACCAGGAGCGCGAGCAGGCCGGGCTTTCGGATTGAGTCCCGCGCCACGAGACGTGTTAGTGATGGCATCGAATCGACATCCCATCCCCCGGCGCCGGCAGCGTAAACCCCAATTTCGCCCCTCATGACCCGCGGAATGTCCCAGTGGTTTCTCCCTCTTGTTCTGTGGGGCGTGGTGCTGGCGGCACGCGCCGCGGTGCCATTCGAGAACTCGCCGTTTGGCCCCGCGGTCGCCGCGTCGCTGGGGGAGTCGATCAAGGATGACACCACCAAGGGCAACCGGCTCGCGCTGGTCAGCGGCGGATATGACGCCTTGCTGCTGCGGGTCCATCTCATCCGCCAGGCGAG
>JAYVZM010000339.1:0-3736 GCA_043783345.1 Verrucomicrobiota bacterium | reverse complement strand
ATGCGACGGCGTAAGCCAGGCCCTGAATGACCGCCGAATCCTCGGCCGGTCCCAGTTGTTTAAAAGCCTCCTGGGCGGCGGCGAGACTCGGGGTGTTGGTGGTGGCGCCGGAGAGCAGGCCGACGCCGGCCGGCAGAGCCAGGTGGCCGCTGGCAATCCAGAGCACGGTGATGCCCGCGCCCAGCAGCACGATCGCGGCGGCGAAGGCATTGAGCGTGAGCCCGCGGGCGCGCAGCGAGCCAAAGAAACCGGGCCCGATCTGCAGGCCCAGAGTGTAGACAAAGATGATCAACCCGAACTCGCGCACGAATTCCAGCACGTGGCTGTCGATCTTGAGTTTCAGGTAGCCCAGCAACAGGCCGGCGAAAAGCACTCCCGCCACCCCGAGGCCGACGCCTAATACCTTGATCCGGCCCAAGGCCGTGCCGGCCGCGCCGGCCACTCCCAGCAAAATGACAGTGCGGGCCACTGATTCCTGGGTCAAAAGCTGAACAATCCAATCCATAGGCCGGCAGCCTAGCATCTCTGCCGGCCCAAGGCTCACTAAATATTGTGATTCATGGCGTATGACACTGCCCCACAGCCGACTCTGGCTGCGGGCCTCCACCAAACTCCCGTGGTTTTTGCCTGTAACCAAAGCCTCCGGGGTGGGTCTAGTGGTGAATGGCCCGTTGGCTGAGGGTATTTCTACTAGCACTGATTGTTGCGGGCCTTGCCCTTGCGACACTGCCTTGGTGGCTGGGGGCCGTGCTGCGCCCGATCTTGCGGTCTCGGGATATCACCTTTGAACATTATGAACGGGCTGGGTATGCCCACTTCCGGCTGTCGGGGGTGCATTACGCGAAAGGATCGGTCGATTTCACGGCGAAGCAGATTGACGCTCCAACCCCGCCGTTCTGGCTGTTCCAACGCCTGCGCGGAGCCGCGCCGGTGCTCGCCGTGGATGGCTGGCGGATCCAACGCGTCGCCGGCGCGGCCGCGGTCGCCGACCAAGCTCAAGCGATCAATAACTTCCCCGACGTGCGAGCTGCGCTGCAACGATTCGGCCCGCGGGTGCTTTACTGGCTGCCCGGGGTTCGGTTGACTGCGGGCGAGGTGCGCGGCTTTGGCCGGGATGCGACGATCGCCCGCGTGAACTGGCAGAATTCCACTTTAACCGTGGAGGGTCTGACCATCGCCGATCGCCATCTCGCGTTCGTCCTCGCTGCCGGCACCGGTGAGTCGATCGTCCTGACCGCGCATACCGCGGAGAACGACGCCCGCTTGCGGCTGGCCTGGGCCGGAGACGAGATCACCGGGGAGGCCGTGTTGTGGGATCAGGTTCTACAGCTGGCTGCGCGTTTTCCCACCCAAGGCTGGCTTCCCGCCGAGGCCAGCGCGGTGGCGGAAAACTGGCGGCTGCCCGCCGCCCGCCTGAAACTGGGCGAACCCTATGCGGCGGTGCACGGCGCGGCCCGGGCGACTTGGCGCGACGGCGCGTTCGAATTGTCCGTCAACGCCAAGGCCGAGCCCGCCGCCCAGACCAAGGCCCCGCCGTTCGAGGTCAGCGCGGCGGCGCACGGCAATCTCCGCGAGCTGACGCTGACGGCGTTGCACGTCGACGCCCCTTTCGCCACGGCGAAGCTGTCCGCGCCGGTTACGTTCAGCCTCGACCATCCGTTGTCCGCCGAATCGGCCCAACTCAGCGTGCAGGCCGACCTGGCCAAGTTGCCGTGGCTCGAATCGGCGCGCGGCAAGGTGCAGGGCAGCGTAACCGTGACCGGCAACTCCGCCGCCGCCCGGCAGAACTTTGAACTCAAATTCAGCGATGTCGCGGCGGGGGATTTCTCGCTCAAGGCTGCCCAGGCCCGCGGGGTGCTCGAATGGCCGCGGATGGAGTTGACCCAACTCCAGGTGCAACTGGATGAAACGAGCACGCTGGAAACGCACGGCGCGGTGGACTGGCAGACCCGCGAACTGACGGGCGTCGCCGTGAAGGCGAAGCTCGGTCCCGCCTGGTTTGACCGCTGGCTGCCGGCGGGCGCCGGCTGGAACATCGCGGAGATCACGGCCACCGCGGAAGGGCCCCTCGCGGCGCCGCGGCACCAAGGCTCGCTCAAACTCAGCGGAGCGAAGTGGCCGCCGCTGCATCCGCTCGACGCCGACGGTTCGTGGCAGGGAGTGGGCACGACGCTGGAAATTTCGACGCACGCCACGGCCGGGAAATCCACGCTCGATCTTGCGGGCACGGTCGAACCGCATGGGCTGCAGCTGACCAAGTTCCGGTTCGCCCCCGGTGGCCAGCCAGAGTGGCAGCTGGCCGCGCCCGCGCACCTGGCTTGGTTTCCCCTCCTGCAAATCGACCGCCTCCAGTTCGCCAGTCCGGAGAGCGGGCTGACCTTGCAGGCGAAAGGAGGCGCCGATGGCGGCGTCGAGCTTGCTGTTACCAATTTTTCCTCCGCCTCGCTGGAAGACTGGCTGACGATCACCGGTCCCGGCTGGCAGCTGCATAACTTCGGGCTAACCGGCCATACGGTCGCCGGGGCCTTCGCTTTCACGGTCGGACTCACCGCGCAAATCGCGATGGCGCCGCAGCCGGCTCAGGTCAAGCTGGTGGCGAACGGCGACGCGCAGGGCATCGAGCTCAAGGAATTGTCCGTCGTCGAATCGAACCGCGTGCTGACTCAAGCCACGGGCCGGCTGCCGCTGGCCTGGGTGCTGGCGCCGACGCCGCATTTCACCCTCGATGAGGCCGCGCCGCTGGAATTGTCGGTCTCGACCGAGCCGGATTCGCCGCTGTGGGCAACCTTGTCCGCCTACACCGGCCTGGCACTGACCAAGCCGACGGCGAGGATAAATCTCAAGGGCACCCTGCGCCAACCCGTGGGCGAATTGCAGGTCAAGGCCGAGCGGCTGGGCGCCCTGCCGGGGCGGTTCAAGTTTTCCCTGCCGGAATTCGCGGATCTGGCCCTCGACCTGCAGTTCGGCCGCGAGCGGGTCACGATCACCAATTTTTCCACCCAGCTCGACGGGCAGGCCGTGCAGGCCAGCGGGCAGACCCCGATGGATGACGGACGCTGGCGGCAGTTGTGGCGGACGCCCGCGGCCTTCGACTGGAGCCGGGCCGAGGCCAAGGTGGAGATTCCCGACGCCGACCTCGCCGCGCTCGCGCGGCGGTTTCCGAATTTCGTGGCGGCGCACGGCCGGCTGCGGGCCCGGGTCGGGCTCACCACTGGCGGAAAGTTTTCCGGCGAACTGCACCTGATTGATGCCGCCACCCGGCCTCTCGCTCCATTTGGGTCGTTGCAGAATATCAATGCCGATCTGGAGCTGGCGGACCATTTGATCACCGTGCGCACCCTGACCGCGAAACTCGCCGGCGAACCAGTGACGCTGGACGGCAGCGTCACGCTGAACCCCGGCGCCGCGCCGCGTCTGGCCCTCGCGCTCAAGGGCCAGAATCTTCCGCTGGTGCGCAACACCGGACTCCTCCTGCGCAGCGACCTCGACCTGCGCGCGAACACCGACGCCGCGGGCGTGACGCGGCTCAGCGGCACCGTGAACGTGCGCGATTGCCTGGTGCTGGCCAACGTGAACCTGCGGACCCTGCTGCCCACCGGGCGGCGCGGGGTGACGCGCCAGCCGCCGTATTTCTCGGTGGAGACGGAGCCTTTCCGGCACTGGCCGCTGGCCGTGGCGGTGCGCGCGCCGGGCGTGGTGCGGGTGCGCACCACGGTCTACAACGGCACGGCCTCCG
>JAYVZM010000338.1:0-22187 GCA_043783345.1 Verrucomicrobiota bacterium | reverse complement strand
CACGACGCTCACCATCTCGCGGCAGCAATACGACCTCGCCCGCCAGCGCGTCGCCGCCGCCGGCCTGGCCGACCGCATCGAGGTGCGGCTCCAGGATTACCGCGATCTCACGGGGCAATTCGACAAGATCGTCTCCATCGAAATGCTCGAGGCCGTGGGCCACCGCTACCTTCCCGCCTATGCCGCTCTGTGCGACCGCGCGCTCAAGCGCGACGGCCTCATTGCCCTGCAATTCATCACCTGTCCCGATTCCCGTTACGAGGAGCTCCGCGCCGGCGTGGATTTCATCCAAAAGCATGTTTTCCCCGGTTCGTTGCTGCTCTCGGTCAATCGCGTCAACCAACTCCTCGCCACGAAGGGCGGCTTTCTCCTCCACGGCCTCGAGGACATGGGCCGGGACTACGCCCGCACGCTGGTCACCTGGCGCGAGCAGTTTCACGCCCGGCTCGAGCAAGTCCGCACCCTCGGGTTCGACGAGCGCTTCATCCGCAAATGGGAATACTACCTCAGCTACTGCGAGGTGGCCTTTGCTATGCGCAACATCTCCGTCGTGCAGACCGTCCACACGCGGCCCAACAATCTTTCGTTCTGAGCCGCCCCATGCTCTGGTTTCTCCGTGGTCTGTTCCTGATTGTGCTCGGTTCCATGCTCGGGGTGACGGGCTGGGCCAGCCTTCAATGCCCGCTCTTTGCCGTGCCGCGCACAGTCTACTCGCACCCGTGGTTCGTCGCTACGCTGTTCGACGCCTACTGGGGCTTCACGACGTTCTACGTCTGGGCCTGCTTCAAGCAGACCTCGTGGCCGGCCCGCGGAGCCTGGTTGGTCGCCATCATGCTGCTCGGCAACATTGCCATGTCGGCCTATTGTCTCAGCGAACTCTTCCTGCCGCTCCCTGGTGGACGGCTCGCCGAACTGCTCACGGCCCGGCGCGCCGGACCCGGCTGGCTTGGCCTGGGGCTCGCCGTGGCCGGCATCATTCTGATCGCATTCGCATGACACCGCCGCTGCTTTTGCTTTCCGCCCTCGCCGGCCTGGGCGCAGTCTTCGCGCTGTTCTTCCTGCTCGCCCGGCGCATCAACAACTATGGCATCGTGGACATCGTGTGGGCGTATGCCTTCGCGGCGCTGGCGCTGTATTACGCGCTGCTCGCGCCCGGCTGGCTGCCGCGCAAGGCTCTCATCGCCACCATGGCCATCGCCTGGAGCCTGCGGCTCGGCACGCACCTCCACCGGCGCGTCATGAGTCATCATCCGGTGGAGGACGGCCGCTACGTGCAGCTCCGCCAGGACTGGGCCGTCAGCTTCGGGCTGAAGATGTTCGGGTTTTTCCAGCTGCAGGCCGGCTCTGTCGTGCTGCTCGGCGTGGCCTTTTTCGTCATCTGCGTGAATCCGGCGCCGCAGCTGCATCCCCCGGAACTGGCGGGCGCGGCACTCTGGCTCCTCGCATTGTCGGGCGAGGCCCTGGCCGACGCCCAGCTGGCCGCGTTCAAGCGCAACTCCGGCAACTCGGGGCAGGTCTGCGCGGCCGGGCTTTGGCACTACAGCCGTCATCCGAACTATTTTTTCGAGTGGCTCGTGTGGGTGGCCTATTTCGTTTTCGCCCTTGCCTCGCCGCACGGATGGGTCGCGCTCGTCGGGCCGGCGGCCATCCTCTGCCTGCTGCTGCGGGTCACCGGCATCCCGCTCACCGAGGCACAGTCCCTGCGCTCCAAGGGCGAGGCGTATCGCCGTTATCAACAGACCACGAGCGCGTTTGTCCCGTGGTTTCCGAAAAAAACCCCATGATCGATTCCCTGCTCGAAAAAGACCTGCTGCCCGACTGGCTCCTCCGCCGCGGCATCCGCCGGCTCTTGCGTCGGCGCCGGCGCGAGGTGGAGCATCCCGGGCCGGCGGAGCGCCTCCGGCAATTTGCCGACGACCTGCGCACCCGGCCCATCGCGGTCAACACCGCCGAGTCGAAGGAACAGCACTACGAAGTGCCGACGCTGTTTTATCAAAAATGCCTCGGCCCCCGGCTCAAATATTCCAGCGGTTACTATGAGCACGGCGATGAATCGCTGGCGCAGGCCGAGGAGCGGATGCTCGCTTTGACGGCCCAACGCGCCCGGCTCGCCGACGGCCTGAAGATCCTCGAGCTGGGCTGCGGCTGGGGTTCACTCACCCTCTGGATGGCGGAAAAATTTCCCAGCGCCCACATCACGGCCGTCTCCCACTCGCGCACTCAACGCGAGCATATCATGAGCGAGACGAAAAAACTCGGCCTAGTGAACGTGACGGTCATAACCTGCGACATGAATGACTTCGACCACGCGCCGGGGCGGTTCGACCGCGTGGTGTCGGTCGAGATGTTCGAGCACATGAAAAACTGGCCGCGGTTGATGGCGAACATCGCCCGCTGGCTCAAGCCGGACGGGCTGTTCTTCGCCCATGTGTTCGTGCACGCCCGATTCGCCTACCATTTTGTCGTGCGCGACGAAACCGACTGGATGAGCAGATATTTCTTCACGGGCGGCATGATGCCGGCCCACGAGCTGTTCGGCCTGTTCCAGGACGACCTGAAACTCGTCGAAAGCTGGAAGGTGAACGGCACCCACTACGCGAGGACGGCCGAGCATTGGTTGCAGAACATGGACGCCCGCCGGACGGAGATCATGCCGCTCTTGGCCCGGACCTACGGGGCTGACCGAGCCGTGAAATGGTGGGTCTACTGGCGGGTCTTCTACCTGTCCTGCGCCGAACTGTGGAATTTCCACCAAGGCGAGGAATGGCACGTCAGCCACTATCTTTTCCGAAAATCGCGATGAGGAATCCACTGCCGTGGATCATCGCTCTCGGCCTCGCGGCGGTGCTGCGCGCCACGGACATCGAGGTGCTGCTGCGCAACGCCCGAACGGCGGAGGCTGCGATGGATGCGCGCGAGGCGCTGCAACTTTACCTGAAGGCGGATGAGGCCCATCCGGACGACGCTTTCATTCTCCAAAAGATCGCCCGGCAATATTCCGACCTCGTGGAAGACCAGCCATCCTTGGAAGACCGGAGGCGGTATGCCCAGACCGCCCTCGAATTCTCGCAGCGGGCCGTGGCCCGCGATCCGAAAAATGCCGTCAACGTCCTCTCCCTCGCAATCTGTCACGGCAAGCTGGCCCTCTGCAGCGAGACGCGGACCAAACTCGAGTATTCGCGCCTGGTGAAGGCGGAGGCGGAACAGGCCCTGGCGCTGGATCCGGGTTATGCCTGGGCGCACCATGTCCTCGGCCGCTGGCACCGCGAGGTCGCCTTGCTCGGCGCGACCTCGAAGTTTGTGGTGCGGCTTTTCTACGGCGGCCTGCCCGCCGCCTCGGTCGAGACCGGAATCCGGGAACTGGCCCGGGCCGCCGAGCTCGAACCCGACGAGCTTAATCACTGGCTCGAATTGGGTTTCGCCTATGCGGCGGCGGGCCAGCCGGCCCAGGCCCGGCGGCAATGGCAACACGGCCTGGCGATGCCCTCGCGCAACAAGCCCGACGAAGCGGCTAAACAGCGCGCCCGCGAGGCGCTGGCCCGGCTAGACTAGCACGAGGGCGATCGCCGCGACCATCAGGGTCGCGCCAGCCAGCCGGAGCCGCAGCACCTTGCCGGCCAGGTGTTTTTCGTCGCTGGAGAACCAGTGTCCGATGGACCACACCAGCAGCACGCTGAACAACCCGCGCACACTGTAGATGATGTTGACCACGGTCGCGCTGCCCACCAGCGCGAGGGCGAGGATCACGCCGGCGTTGTTGAGCGCCATGAGCAGGGCGCCCGGCGCGACCCAGCGCCATGCCGCGGCATTCAACGCCCGCAACGGGGCGGAGAAAAGCGGGACATACGCGCTCGAGAGCAGACCGACGAGCAGAAACATCGGCGGGAGAAAATTCCCCACGCCCCAGGCGGGGAGCCACTTTTGGAGCAGCACGTCCCCGAGGCTGAACGAGGTGGCGCTACAACAGGCGAGGAAAACGGTTTCGCCGACTTTGCGGTGCCGCGACTCCTCGCCGAGATGCAGCAGCATGATCGCCAGCGTGCTCAAAGCGGCGCCGACCCACCATTGCAACGGCACCTCGCCCACCCGCAGCAAGCTGCTGAACAGGGCGACCAGGATGACCTTGGTGCCCATCACGGGGGTGGTCACCGAAACATCGCCACGGTTGAGGGCGAGGAAGGTGAAGGCCTGACCGGCGAAAAACAGCAGCGCCGTCACGGCCGGCCGCCAATAGTCCAGCAGCGGGTGGACCTGGCCGCCCGACCAGAACCAGACCGGCAGGAAAATCAGCGCAAGCGCCCAGTTGGAGAGGAAGCTGGTGCGCCAGACGCCGACCCCGAAGGCCGAGGCCCGCTTCACCGCCAGGGCCGCGATGACATATACGAAGGCGCAGGCCAGCGGCAGCAGCAGGTTGGGATTGAATTTCATCGGCGGTGAAACAAAAAGCCGGACCCGACGGCCCGGCTTCAATCAAAATCGCCGAACTCCCGCTCAGTTCAACGCCTGCTTCACCAGTTTCTCATATTCCTCGTGGGGCATCGCACCCGTCTTTTTGTGCACGATGCGACCGCTGCGGCTGATAAGGAAGGTGGTGGGAATGGCATCGAAGCCGCCGAACGCCTCGACCGCCTCGTCGCTGCCCATGACCAAGGTGTAGTTCATGGCGTGTTCCTGCGCGAACTTCTTCACGTCAGCCGGGCTTTTGCTGTCGAGGGAAACCCCGACAACAACCAGCCCGTTCGCGCCGTATTTCTTCTGCAGCTCCACGTAGCCGGGGATTTCCGAGACGCAGGGCCCGCACCAGGTGGCCCAGAAGTCCACGACGACGACCTTGCCTTTGAATTGCGCCGAGCTGACCTCGTGGCCGTCGAGATCCTTGAGTTTCCAGGCCGGGGCCGCCTGCGCCGTGGTCGCCAGGTCCTCCGCTTGCAGGCGATTGCCTTGAAAAATCGCTGCTCCGATGGCGAGAGCGACCGCGGTGCTGAACAGGGAGATGGAACGAAATCGTGTCATTTGATAGTTGGAGAACCCTGCGCCGCCGCTTGTTCCCCAAAAAGCAGGGCTGCGGCAAAATTTCAGGCAGCCGGGCCCACTTCGGTGGGCTCGACGCTGAGGATATCGATGAATTTCTTCATCGCCGGCGTGAGCACCCGCCCCTTGCGGTGCAGGATGGCCAGCGGCCGGGTGAATTCCTTCCCCTTGAACAGGATCGTGACCAGGGTGCCCTGCCGGACTTCCTGGGTCACCGTGGCTTGCGGGACAATGGCGATGCCGTGGTCGATTTCGACGGCGCGTTTCACGGTTTCGATGTTGTCGAACTCCATCACCGGCGTGATCTCAAGCTTGTAGTCGCGGAAAATCTGGTCGACGGCCTTGCGCGTGGGAATGTCGGGATCGAAGCCGATGAACTTGTGGGCGGCGAGCGCCTTCATGTCCACATCGGCCGCCTTGGCGAGCGGATGGTTGGGGTGGGCGATGAGCACCAGACGGTCGTTCCGGAACGGGATCATGTCGATCTGCCGGACTTTCTGCGGAAAGGCGACCAGGCCGAAATCGACGGAATTGTGCAGGATGTCCTCGTAAACCAGGTTGGAACGGCGGTATTCGACGCGGACATTGACCGAGGGATAGTCGCGCAGGAATTTCTTGATGTAGGGTGGCAGCTCGTGCAGGCCGATGGAGTAAATGGTGGAGATGCGGATGGTGCCGCTGATGACCTTCTTCATCTCCTGCAACTCGCTCTCCAGCTTCTCATAAACATGCAGGATCTCCTTCGCCGCCTCGTAAATCCTCTGCCCCTCCCGGGTCAGGTTAAACTGCTTCTGGCTGCGATCAACCATCAGGGCCTTGAAATTGCGTTCCATCGAACGGGCTTGCTGACTCACGGCGGATTGCGTGATGCCGTTCAACTTCGCTGCCTTGGAGAAGCTTTTCGTTTCCACCAAGTCGGCGAAGATTTTGAAGTTTTCGATTTGCATACTTCTTTATTGCTGAGCGCACCATAATCATAGCTTATCAGCAGGCCACACTAAAAGCTCACCTAGAGATGTTTATCGATTACAACGTGTTCCGCGAGAACGCCGATGCCTTATGCCGTCGAATAACTGAGCTTTGCCAGGCCACCGGCCGCGATCCCAAGGGTGTTGGCCTCTTGCCTATCACCAAAACTCATCCTGCGGCGGCGGCCGAATATGCCTTCCGCTACGGCTTTGCTGCCGTGGGGGAAAATCGGGTGCAGGAAGCCGTCGAAAAACGCGCCTTGGTCGCTCCGGGGCTGCGCTGGGAACTCGTCGGGCACCTGCAGTCGAACAAGGCCCGCCTGGCGGTGACGCATTTCGACCGCATCCAGAGCGTCGACAGCGAAAAGCTCCTCACGGCACTCGACCGGGCCGCCGGCGAACTCGGCCGGAAATTGCCCGTGCTGCTCCAGATCAATGCCGGCAACGATCCGGCCAAATTCGGCGCCGAGCCCGCCGCGGCGCCGCGCCTGCTGGAATCGGCCTTGGCCAAAGCCCACCTCCAGGTGGACGGGTTGATGACCATCGCCCCGCTGTCCGGGGATGCCGCGGTCGCCCGCCGCACGTTCGCCAATCTGCGGACGATTCGCGACGATCTCGCCGTCCGCTTCGGGGTTCCCTTGCGCGAGCTCTCCATGGGGATGAGCGGGGATTTCCCCGCCGCCATCCTGGAGGGCAGCACGCTGGTGCGGGTGGGCAGCGCCCTTTACGGCGCGCGCGAATAGTTCCCCAAGTTCCAGCAAAATATTTTCCCGGAAAATATTTTCCCCGTTGCCCTGTCCTCGAAAGCTCCTTGCCTGTTTTCCGTGGAAGCGAGAATATTCACGCCAACGCAGCGCCAAGCCCTGACGGAGCTGCTGGACGACACTTCCCTCCCGGTTCGCCAGGCGCTCCTCGCCGAATTTGTCAGTCACGGACGGGAAAGCGTGGATCTCCTCCGGGAACTGGCGCGCCAGCCCAACCGGATGCTGGCGTTGCACGCCGCCTGGTATTTGCGCGAGCTGAAATTTTCCGATCCCGTGGGCGAATTCCGTTCCTTCATCCGGTCGCTCAGCTATGAACTGGAGTCGGGCGCCCTGCTGCTCAGCCGCACCGTCAATCCGGATCTCGACGTCGGCGCATGCTGCGCGCAGCTGGACGCGATGGCGGCCCGCTGCCGCGAGCTGATTGCCGAACCCGCCGCCACCCGCGAGAAGTGCCGCCTGGTCAACCGCGTGCTCTTCCATGAATACGGGCTGCATGGCAACACGGACAATTACACCGATCCGCTCAACAGCTTTCTCGACCAGGTGCTGGTTCGCCGGAAGGGCCTGCCCATTTCCCTTTCGATCGTCTATCTGCTCGTCACGGAACGGCTCGGACTGCAATTGGAAGCGGTCGCCCTTCCCGGTCATTTTATGGTCGGGTGCTACGATGAAAGCCTCCCGTTCTTCATCGACCCGTTCAACGCCGGCGCCTTCCTCACCGCGGACGAGACCTTCGTGCTCATGCGGCAAAACGGCAGCGAGCTGTCCGTCTCCGACCTCGCCCCGACTCCCGTGCGCGAGGTGCTCTGCCGGTGCTGCCGCAACCTCATGCTGCACTACACCGCCGCGAATCAACCCGGCCACGCGACGCTGTTCGCCGATTTCGTTGCCGAGTTCGAATCCACCCACCAGCGGCACGCCCAGCCGTAAGAAACCCGGGCGTTTGGCGTCCGCGGAGGGATGGGGCTTGGTTCGGTCTGACCTTCGGGGCCCGTTCTTCCGGCAGAAAACGGGCTCGTTCTCCGCGGTCAAACGGGCTTTGCTCCCGGCGCCCCATGAGCGTTGTCGCTGAAACCATCCATACGTCCGCCGATCTCGCGCAATGGTCGTTTGCCGGCACGGCGCTTGCCGTGATCGGCCGTCCCGTGGGCCATTCCCTCAGTCCGGCCATCCACAACGCGGCGCTGGCCGATCTCGCCCGGACGCAGCCCAGGTTCAGGGACTGGCGCTACTTCAAGTTCGATATCGCCCCCGAGGAGCTGCCGCACGCTCTCGCCCTGTTTCACCAGCACAGGTTTCATGGCCTGAACCTGACCGTGCCCCACAAGGCCCTGGCCGTGGAGCACCTCGTTGCCAGCGATGCGTTCGTGCGGGCCGCGGGCGCAGCCAACACCCTCGTCCGCGCCGAAGCCGGCTGGCGCGGGGCGAACACCGACGGCCACGGCCTGTCCGTCGCCTTGCGGCAGGATCTGGGGGTGGAACTCACCGGCGCGCATATCATCCTGCTGGGTGCCGGCGGCGCCGCCCGCGGGGCCGCGGTCGAATGCCTGAGCCGGCGCTGCGCCTCGCTGTGGATCGGCAACCGCACCCAAGCCAGCCTGGCGAACCTGCTGTCCTGCCTGCAGCCGTTTGCCGGCGAATCGGTTTTGAAGGGTTTTGATCTCACCCATCCGCCCTCCGGCCTGCCGCCGGGATCGCTGGTGCTCAACGCCACTTCGCTCGGCCTGAAGGTGGACGAGCCGGCACCGATCGGCCTACGGAAGATACCGCGGCCGGCTGGAGTGTTTGACATGATCTACCGCCCGGCCCAAACCGCGCTGCTCCGGGAGGCGGCCGGACTGGGCGTGCCCTGCGCCAACGGGCTCTCCATGCTGGTGCACCAAGGCGCGCGCTCCCTGGAGATATGGACGGGGACCACCGTGCCGGTCGGCCTCATGCAGCAGACCGCGCTGGCCGCCTTTTGACCATGGAAACCTTCGAACAAGTCTCGCATTTCGCCCCCTGGTTTTTCCCGCTGTGCGCCGCGATCCTGGGCGCTTGCCTCGGCAGTTTCCTCAATGTCTGCATTTATCGCATTCCGAAGGGCGAATCCGTGGTTCGGCCGGGCTCCCATTGCGGCTGCGGCCAGCCGATCGCCTGGTATGACAACATTCCGGTTTTCAGCTGGCTCATTCTCCGCGGACGAGCGCGCTGCTGCGGCCGCCTTTTCAGCATCCGCTATCCCGTGATCGAGCTTTTGACGGCCGGGCTTTTTCTCGCCTGCTGGCTGCTTTTCCCGCCGGGCAAGGCCGTCGCCGGGGCGGTGCTCTGCTCGATCGTGATCTGTGCGATCTTCATCGACCACGACCACATGATCATTCCCGATGTCTTTACCGTCGGCGGAGCCGCGGCCGGGCTTTTCCTTTCCCTCGCCCTGCCCTCCCTGCACGGACAAACCCACGAGTTATTTGTCATCGCCAGCGCCCGGTCGGGCCGGGAGGCGTTCCTCGGTCTGATGGTGGGATCCGCGTTGGTGCTGTGGATCGCATTGTTTGCCGAGGCGATATTGAAAAAGGAGGCGATGGGCTTCGGCGATGTGAAATATCTGGGCGCGCTCGGCGCCTTTGTCGGCTGGAAAGGCGCCGTGTTTGGCATGTTTGGCGGCGCGATGCTGGGGTGCGCCTGGTTCATTGTCGCCTGCGTCTGGCAAAAGGCCACCGGCCGGACCGCCGGACTGCGGGCGGAAACTCCGGAGGGGCAGCCCGCCGAGCTGGGGTTCGGGGTGCATGTGCCCTTTGGCCCCATGCTCGGTCTGGCCGCACTCATTTACTTTTTCGGCCTGCACCGCTGGGTGGACGCCTACTTTGCCAATCTGTCTGCGGTGTTCTAAATCGCCGCCGGCGGACGGGATGCCGGGAATTCTTTCGGCGCTCCGCCGCTGCGACCCTCAACCACCAGCCGAAGCAGATATGCCATGACCTCCTCCCGGGTCTGACCGCGTTGAATCATGAGTTGGTCGGCCCGCTTCATCAATTGCTGCGCCATCGTTTCCGCCTGTTCCGGCGAGGCGCCCAGTTTGCCACAAAGCTCCGTCAGTTGGGTCAGTTCATCCATGGGCCACGATCCTTAAAACCGGCGGGGTCTTCGGCGCCAAGCTCAGCCCTCCATCCATGTTCAGGTTGAGCAATGACAGCATGGCCATGGCAACAAATTCCTCCCCCTGGTTCGCCACCGAGCGGACTTCCCCCACTTTTCTCTCGCCCTGATAAAGCGGTGCCCGCACCAGAGGTGGATTTCCCCTGCCTGCCACGACATGCAACCGGCGGCGGACCTGGCCAAGGTTTTTCAACCGCGCCATGACTTCCTGTCCAAGGTAGCATCCCTTGGTGTAGGAAATTGCCGCCGCCGCCAAACTTCCTTCATTGGGCAGATCGCCGGGGCCGAGGTCGCGCGGAACCGCCGAGATGCCACCGGCAATCCGCACGAACTCCGTCTGGTTAGCGTCAGCGTCGCGGCAGCCCAACTCGCGCAGTCGCTCACACCACACCTTGATCTCTTTCTCAGGTCCAATTATCTCGTAATTTTCCCCCTTTCTCTGGTGTCCGGCAAAAACCAGCATCTCGTGGTTGCGGACAAACTGACCTGCCGGTGGAGTGACGCCGACCAATTGTATTAGTAGTCTTCCGCAGCCTGATCCCCATAGGGCCAACCCGTGCGTCACTGAAGTTTCCTCCGCTACAGTCACATCGTCCGCCACAATGTATTCCTCCAGCCTCCGCCTGATGATGTCTGCTGGAGAAAAGAGGCTCGTGACAAGAAACTCTTTTTCGCTCAACCGCAGCACGTGGGCATCCGCGACCAGTTTTCCTTTCTGATTCAAGAACAGTCCATATGTTACGCTGCCAGTCGGTTGCCTCAACTCGTTGGTAAACTGACCCTGAAGGAATGCAGCTGCATCGTCGCCACCGACCTGCAACACAGCGGCGGGGCGGTAGGGTAAAAAAGGAATCATGGCTGGATTATTTAGTGCCCAAGCCGTTCAAATCAAGTATCTTGGCACTGAATTTAATAAACTTATGATGTTCTGGTTGACGAAGGAAAGGAACCGAGTAGCTATAGGGGAGTCAAATTAAACACTTCTCCCCGCCTAGCGGGGAGTTTTGGGGTAACTAAGAAAGCAATGGCCGGTCGCTTAGGGGTAGGCGACCGGCCTTTTCTTTGCCCAAATCTTAGCACACAGCAAGAACTTGATACTCCGCGCCTGACCGGGCCAAGCTGGGTCCTCATGCAGAAGACTTCCGACATCAATGTCGTCGAGACCCGCGCCCTTCCGTCGCCCGCCGACCTCCTCGCCGAATTGCCCAAGACGGAGACCCAGGCCGAGTTCGTCACGCGTGCCCGCCGTGAAATCCACCGGCTCATTTTCACCGATGACAAACGTTTTCTTCTGATTATCGGCCCGTGTTCCATCCATGATCTGGAGGCCGGTCGCGACTACGCCCGGCGGCTGGCCGTGCTCGCCCGGGAGGTCAGCGATCGCATCCTGATTGTGATGCGGGTGTATTTTGAAAAACCGCGCACTACCGTCGGCTGGAAAGGCCTTGTCATGGATCCGCATCTCGACGGATCGCACGACATCTCCGCCGGCCTCCGGCTCGCGCGTTCCTTTCTGCGCGATGTCCTCGATCTCGGTGTTCCCACCGCCACCGAGTTGCTCGACCCCATCACCCCGCAATACATCGCCGACCTCATCTGCTGGTCCGCCATCGGCGCCCGCACCGCCGAATCGCAGACCCACCGGCAGATGGCCTCCGGTCTCTCCATGCCGCTCGGTTTCAAAAACGGCACTGACGGCTCAATCGCCACCGCGATCAATGCCATCAAGGCCGCCGCCCAGCCCCACACCTTTCTCGGCATCAATCTCGACGGCGCCGCCTCGGCCATCGTCACGCGCGGCAACCCTGACTGCCACACCGTCCTGCGCGGCGGAGCCAGCGGACCCAACTACTCTCCCACCCACATCGCCCAGACCGAGCAACTCCTGGCCAAGGCCGGCCTGACCAAGGCCATCCTGGTCGACTGTTCCCACGACAACTCCGCCAAGCAACCCGAGCGCCAGCCGGAGGTCCTGCGCGAGCTCCTCAAGCAGATCGTCGCCGGCAACACCACCATCATGGGCGCCATGATCGAGAGCAATCTCGGCGCCGGCAGCCAGCCCTTCCCCCAGCCCAGGGCAAATCTGCGCTACGGCGTCTCCATCACCGACGGTTGCATCGACTGGCCGACCACCGGGGCCCTCGTGCGCGAACTGCACGCTGCCCTCGCCTCGCGGTTTGCCTGATTCGATTCCCTAATAAGTCACGCCCTTCACGCAAATATTGTCCCGCCGCGGATTTCTTCCGTGCGCTCCGGCCGTCTTCATCCCTAATTACTCAATATGAAAGCCCCCCTCCGTGTCGCAGTCACCGGCGCCGCCGGCCAGATCGGTTACTCTCTGCTTTTTCGCATCGCCTCCGGTGCGATGTTCGGGCCCGACCAGCCGGTCATCCTTCAGCTCATCGAGGCCCCTATCGAAAAGGCCCTGAAAGCCCTCGAAGGCGTCGCCATGGAACTCGACGACTGCGCCTTCCCGCTCCTCAAGGGCATCGTCCAGACTTCCGATGCCAGTGTCGGCTTCAAAGACGCCAACTGGTGCCTGCTCGTCGGCGCCAAGCCGCGGGGCCCTGGCATGGAACGCGCCGACCTGCTTAAGGATAATGGGAAAATCTTCATCAGCCAGGGCCAGGTCATCGACGCGGTCGCCGCCGCCGATGCCCGCGTCGCCGTCGTCGGCAATCCCGCCAACACGAACTGCATGATCGCCGCCTCCCAAGCCAGGCGCCTGCCGGCCGACCGTTTCACTGCCATGGTGCGTCTCGATCAGAACCGCGCCCAGACGCAGCTCGCCAAAAAGGCCGGCGTCGATCTCACGACGGTTCAAAACATTTTCATCTACGGCAATCACAGCCCGACGATGTTTCCGGCCTTCGGCCATGTCACCATCGGCGGCAAGCCGGCTACGTCGGTCATCACCGACACCGCCTGGCTGCAGGGTCCGTTCTGCGAAACCGTCGGCAAGCGAGGCGCCGCCATCATCGCCGCTCGCGGCGCCTCCTCGGCCGCCTCCGCCGCCAACGCCCTCGTCGACCACGTCCGCAGCCTGGTCACCCCCGGCGCGATCCATTCCATCGCCGTGAAATCCAACGGCGCCTACGGCTTCGACGCCAACGTCTGGGCCGGCATGCCCGTGCGCACGACGACCCCGGGCAGCTACGAGGTCATCACCAGCTACGCGATGGACGCTTTCGCCAAAGCCAAGATCGCCGCGACCAACAAGGAACTCGTCGAAGAACGCGCTTTCGTTGCCGACATGCTCAAATGACCCGAAGTGTCATCCCGAGTTTGTCGCGGGATCCACCACCCATTCTCCTGGCCATACCAACGCGGCGATCCTTTCGGGATCGCCGCTCTTTTTTGCCCCAACGATGCTGACCCAAAACCTCAGGCCGCCATGACCGGCGGTGCGGGCCGTTCGCCCAGTTTTCTAAACAGACTGATCAGGCCCATGACGATCAGCACCGGGATCCAGATGGGCGACAGCACGAGAGCGAGCACGATGCCCACCGCCAGCAGCAGCGCCACCAGCGAAAGGCCGAACGCCCCGAGGATGACGGCCAGGAGCAACCCGACAAACGCGCCCACGAGGATCACCGGGAGGAACTTGAGGGCCAGCAAGGCCAGCACCACGATCAGGGAGATTTTGAGGAAAGTATTCATACCCCCTAAACACTGCCCGCCGAGAAAAGTTGCAGGCCGTGCCCGCACCTTGTTCAACCACCGCGTGATCCCCTCCGCTCCCATTCCCGTTGTGTGCGCCCTGATCGAACGGAACGGCTGCCTCCTTCTCGCGCAACGCCCGGCGCACAAGCATCTGCCTTTCAAGTGGGAGTTCCCGGGCGGCAAGGTCGAGCCCGGCGAGGATCCGGGCGCCGCCATCGTCCGCGAAATCCGGGAGGAACTCGGATGCGACATTCGCATCATGCGGCCGCTGCCCTCCTTTTTGCACGACTATGAAACCGTTGTCGTCGAGATGATCCCCTTCGTCTGCGAGTTGATCGAAGGTTCGTCCGAACCCCACCCCCACGAACATGTGGCGGTCGCCTGGCCCAAGCCGGGCGAGTTGGGGCGTTACGACCTGGCGGCGGCTGATCTCCCCGTGGTGGCCGCCTACCTCCAAGACTAGAAGCCATCCGAGAACCAGGAACGCCCCATCCGTCAGCGTGCTTGCACCCGCTGCTTCCTCCGGGCGGGTCCCAGGTCGCGGGCCGACCGCGTCGCAAACCCGAGTTTTCGAAGAGGCACTAGACAATCCCGCGCTCGACCCACTGGTGGTCGCCCGTCACCACCTGCTGCGCCAGGTCGTAGCCGTGCTGGTCGGCATTGCGGCCGATGCCGTCGAAATTCTGCCGGATGCGCATCACCGCCTGCGCATGAAAATCGTCCATCAGCATGAACACCCGGGCGGCGGGCTCACCGTCCCGGAGCAGCTTTTGCGCAAAGACGCACGCGGCGGCGAGGGCGAAAAGATCGGAGCCGATGTCGGCGAAGCGACCGAGCAACACCTGGCGTTTCTCCAGTTTCGGGCCGAACTTCACCATCTGGTGGAACAGCGTGCGGGCCAGCTTGCGGCTGAGGGCCGCAACCTCGCTCAGGTAACCGGCCAGATGCGGGTGCAGGTCGGCCGGCGCCCGCCCGCCGAACGGCAGCCACTGCTTCGGATACCACCAGAGGTAGAATCCGGCGGCGGTGAAGGCGCTCTTGAGCCGCTCGCCCCACGGACGCTCGGAATTCAGCGCGATGCCCGCGATTTTCAGGTGGGGATCGAGCGCCTCACGCATGATGAAGAGCCGCATGATCTCGGACGAACCCTCGAAAATCATCGAAACGCGGTTGTCGCGCATCATTCGCTCGACCGGATAAGGTTTTTCGCCGCGCGCGCGCAGCGACTGCACGTTTTCGTAGCCGCGACCGCCGCGGAGTTGCATGAGGTCGTCGAGGCACATCCAGGCTTTCTCCGTGCTCCACATCTTGCACATGGAGGCTTCGAGGCGGATGTCGGCGTGCTTGTCGCGGTCCACAAGGCACGAGGTCGTGATGAGCATGGCCTCCATCGCGAAGGCGTGCGCGGCGATGCGGCGGATTTTTTCCGCGACGGCCGCGTGCTGGCCGATCGGCACGCCCCACTGGATGCGCTCCCCACCCCACTCGCGGGCAATCTGCAACGCGCGCTTGGTCGCGCCGATCGACGAGGCGGGAATGGAAAGGCGCCCGGAATTGAGCGTGCTCAACGCCACCTTCAGACCGCGGCCCACGCCGCCCACCACCTGGTCCTTCGGCACGCGGACATTGGTGAAGCGCAGGACGCCGTTGTAGAGCGCATGCAGGCCCATGAACTGGCAGCGGTGCACGACCTCGATGCCCGGCGACTTCGCCTCGACCACAAACGTGGTGATCTGCGTGCGCGGCTTGCCGTCGACGGTTTTGGGCGGGGTTTTGCACGCCACGATCAGCAGGCCGGCCTCCGTGCCATTTGAGCACCAGAGTTTTTCGCCGTTAATGATGTAGTCGCCGCCGTCGGGCTGCGCCTCGGTCGTGAGCCGGGCGGGATCCGAGCCGACTCCCGCCTCGGTGAGGGCGAAGGCGGACAGCTCGCCGCCCGCGACACGGGGCAGGTATTTCATCTTCTGCTCCTCGGTGCCGAAAAGCAGCAGCGGTTGCGGCACGCCGATCGACTGGTGCACGGAGAGGTGCGCAAAGGTGTTCGCACAGTGGCTGGCGACCAGCAGGCAGGCGCGGCAGTAGGTCGCCTGAGAAAAACCGAGGCCGCCGTATTTTTGCGGGATCTTGATCCCGTAGGCCCCGAGCCGCACGAGCCCGCGCCGCACCTCGGTTGGAATCTCGCCCGTGCGGTCGATCAGGTCGGCGTCGACCTTCTCCCGCAGATACGCCGCCAGCTCGGCCAGGAATTTTTCCGCGCGGGGCTTTTCCTCCCCGCCGGCCTCGGTGATGGGGTGCAGTTTCTCGGGCGTCCAGCGCCCCATGAAAAGATTGGCGACAAAGCTGATGTCGTCATGCGACTCGCGCGCGGCCTCGGTGACCTGGAGGGCGGCGCGCTGACCGGCGTTCATTTTCGACATGTCGATGAGGGAGTTGTCCTCATCGGCTTTGGCGAGGGGCGGATTGGGATCGGAAGACATGGGAACGGGCTGCGCTTCGGCCGCAGCAAGGGGTTGATTTGCGCCATTAGACTCCGGGTCGGTCGGACAGTCAATCGAGGCGCGGCCCCGAGTCGGCGTTTAACCCTTTGGGAGTAAGCATCACTCAAGACCCCCGAATCGCGCTGCTTGCATTCAGCCGGCGATGTGGCACCTTGCCTCTCCTCCCTCGACGGTCCCAGAGACCCTGGGCCGCTCGAAGGAGCACGTTCTTTGACGGTGCGCTCGGCAAAAGGTCGCCAGTTATTACCCACTTTACGGGGGTGTTCCGGATTCGATCCTTGGTTGGAGCGCGCAGCTGCCTGTCGAGAGCGAAGGACTCTCGCTAATCCCCCTTCAAAACAAACAAACGGCACATTCGAAGAAATGCCCCTGGCTGCTTAACGTAGCCACGTTCCTACCATGACACCTGCTAGTGGCTAGGAACGTCGACAGCAGGAATAACGGTGACGGCCGTCGTGACGTCGCCGCGGTATCTTCAACCACGGCTGGCCGAAGGAGGAGCGCGCGTCCTCGCGCCCCGGAGGCGAGATCCAATCAGACGCTATGCAGGTAGATGCGGCGCGTGAAGGCTAGGGACACAGGGGTTCAACTCCCCTCACCTCCACCATTTAACTCGCTTGAACAAAGCGTTTTAAGGTTTCAGCGAAGCTAGGTTGCCAGTTGACGCGGCAACCTGAGCATGAATCACACTAAGTTTGTCGTCAGCCGCTTCGAAAATCGAAGCGGCGCTGCCTCGTGGCGGGTGTCCGGTGTTCTCAATGGCGTCCGCCTGCGGAGGAACTTCAAAACCCGGGAGGAAGCCGCTGCCGAGAAGGCGGTCTTGGAAATCAAGGCGCTGCAATCCGCGTCAGGGCTGCGCTCCATTGCCACGGCCCTGACCGAGGAACGAGTGCGCGAGGCCGAGGCTTTGTTTCAGCGCGTGGAGGGCAAGTCGCGCCCGCTCTCGTTCTACGTCGATTTCGCGTTGGCGAACTACCGCGAGCCGGAAAAACAAAAGTCACTCGCCGACGGCATCGCCGACTATGTCGCGGCCAAGGAACACGAGTTCGCGCAAGACCAACTTTCGGCTTCGCAGATACAGCGCATCCGGAATGACCTTAAGCGGCTGCTGCAGCACTTCCCTCGCAAGTCGGTCGCGGACCTCACGGTCCCCGCCCTGATCGGTTTTCTGGAGTGGGGTCGTCCCAGCATGAAGACCCACAACAACCGGCGTGGGATCGTTTCGACCTTCCTCAAATTCGCGTTCCAGCGGGGATGGCTCGCCGAAAACCCCATCCTCAAAATCCCGCATTATCGCATCAAGCGGAAGCGCGGCATGGCATCGACCCTGACGGCGTCGCAAGCCCGCGAACTCATGAAACACTTCGAGACGTTCGAAGGCGGGCGATGGGTGCCCTATTTCGCGTTGTGCCTGTTCGCCGGGATTCGGCCCAGCGTGCCGCACGGCGAAATCACCCGGCTCAAGCCCGCGGACATTAATTTGGAAACCGGCATCATCAGTATTTCCGACCACGTCTCCAAGGTTCGGGAGCCACGGAAAGTCACCATCCAGCCCAATCTAGCCGCCTGGCTGCGGGCCTATCCGCTCGATAAATTTTCCATCATCGGGCCGAACTTCCAAAAACGACGGGCCAAGTTTAAGAACCAGTTCAATCTCACGCACGACGTGCTGCGCCACACGTATATTTCGATGTTCGTCGGTAAATTCCGCTCCATCGGCGAAGCGGCGATTCAGGCGGGCAATTCCGAGAGCATTATCCGCAAGCACTACCTCGATCTGAAAACCACCGTGGAGGCGGACGAGTTCTTTGGCATTCTGCCGAAGAAACAAGCCGGGGCGGTCGCTCCGCTTGCGACATTCAATCCGGCTGCCTCAACCCTGCCGGTTGCCGTCTGAAGCTGGCTCCGGCGGGATGGCCGCAAGCGGGGGACCGGATTGCACGGAAACGGCGATCGGTTCCCCTGCATAGCGGCGCATCGCCTCCATAATCAGCGGCACCACCAGCGAACCGATGAGGGTGTTTTTGTCGGGGTCGTAATGGGTGCCGATGCCAACGAGCAACGGCCGTCCATCGGGCAGGATGAGCCAAACAGGGCCGCCACTCATGCCGATGGCCACCGGCCCGGTCACACGCTGATTAGTTTCCTCCGTGGTGACTTGCTCGCGGTTGTAGGCCATGCCGAAATTAAACCGGGGGTCATGCCCGACCGCGCGGACTTGATCGTCGGAGAGCTTCTCGCCGCGAATATAGGTGGGGGTCGAGACGACCTGCTTGAGCCCGACCTGCATCTTGGAAAAACTCGCCGGGAAGCCGGCGAAAACGCACACAATCGGGGCGACGGGAGGAAAGTTGCGCGCGATGTCGGGGAGATTGAGGAAGGTTCGCCCGATGGCGGTAAGCCGGGCGACCGCATCGGGCGTGAGATGGATGCAGCCTACGTCGTAGCGATCACCGGGATTGTCCGGTGAATCGAAGGAAGAGCTGGCGAGAATATGCCCCGCATGCTCCAACCGCAGACTCGGACTGGTGGGCAGCTCCAAGGTGCTCTCGATCAGCACATGCGCCGCCGAGATCAGGAAATGATGGTCGCCGACCTGGAGGAGAAAGCCGGATCCCACCTGCTCCAGCCGAACGGCATCGAGCCGGCGAAGCATGGTGATAAGCGATGAGTCGTAGCGGGTGGGCATTGCTGAAGGCAGCTAATCAAGATGAGCGGTCGCCGCAAGTGCGACGACCGCGTTGACGGGATGCGAGGGGTATGAACCCGACGGCAGAACCCCTCCCCAGCAGCCAGTTCACCGACATCCACGGCCTGCGACTCAGCGGCATCTTTCCCAAGGATCACGAGCCGTCCGTCCGGACGCTGCGCGACTGGACGAAGCTGCGCCGTATCCCGCACCATCGCGTCGGCCACTTCGTCTACTTCGATCCTGCCGAGGTGGCTGAGCACATCCGCACCAAACTGAAGATCGCGGCGCGCGGCTGAAAAGCGACAAGCGGCTGTCGCGCACAATGGGATCAAAAGCCGGGCGGTATCCCGTGATTCTATTTGGGCGAGCGCGGGCGGGCTAAATTCACCGCCTATGAAAACCAACGACGATTCGTTTTTCAGCGAGCCGGTCGATCCCCAGAACGAGGCGCGGGCCTTGGCGCTGGAAGTGATCTGCCGGCTTTTTATCTGGGTCGCGGAAGGCACCACCTTGGAGGAACGCGGGCTGCGCGGCACTGTCGCGCTCTATTGCGTGCGGCCCGATCTCATCGACCAAGCCACGCTGGAGGAGGTCGGCAACGTGTCCGGCCGCTCCCGGCAGGCGGTGCACCAACTCGCGGACAGCTTCCGCACAACCACGGGGCTCACATCATGAATGCCGCCACCGTTCCCTCCGTCGCAGCGGAGATCAATCGGCTGCACGAAACCGCCCAGGCCCGGGCGGCCGAGTCCCGGCAACTGCTCGATGCCGCACTCGCCGCCGCATGGCAGGCGGGCCAGCTTTTGCTCGCGGAGAAAAAACGAGTGCGCGCGACCATGGGCGCGGGCGCCTGGCTGCTCTGGCTCGAGGCCAACTTTCACGGCACGCCGCGCACAGCGCAGCGCTACATGAAACTGGTTCGAAGTGTCACGGATGCGGCTTTCCTGCGGGGCATGAGCCTCCGGCAGGCTTATGCGCGGCTCGGGATCGCCACTGAACCCAAAACCCCCGGCCGCCAGCTGCTCGCCCACCAACTGCCTGCGCACGTGGTTTTGGCGAACAAACTCCTGCGCGCGCTTAAGCGGGAACGCGGCCGCAACGCGGAGCCCGGCGAAGCGTTCCGCCGCGACCTGCGTTTGTTGTTCGATGCCCTGCGCCCGTGGTTTACCGGGTCGGCGCAAGAGGAACGCCGGGAGCGTTCTCTGTCCGTTGAAGGTCGGTAATGAACAGTGTCATGATTGCTCCCGGAACCTTCGCCAAGCGTCCGGCCATCGTCTCGCGAGCGATGGAGCGGCGCGGCCTCGCATTTCTCCACTCGCTGGCCGAGACCTGCCGCGAATGGCCGGAGCTGCGGCAGTGGTTGTTCGAGGATTTCGTGCGGAACGAAGCGACGCGGGCGAACTTCCAGGCTTTGGTGGGCGCACCGGCAACCGCCGATGCGACCAGTTTCGGGCTGGCCGATCTGGCCGATGAAGCGAGTGGCTGGCATAAGGAGCGGGCGCGGCTGCGGAGCGCCACCGGGGCCAGCCCACGCGTCTTTGGCGGCCGGACTTGGGAGGAAATGGAGCAAGTGGTCTATCGTTACGAGGGCGGTGTGACCGAACTCGGGGTGTTTGTGCTGGCCCGCCACTGGCGCAAGATGGGATCGCGCGCCAAGTATGCGCCGGAGCCGCGAAGTCCTGTCAGAACTCCTGCGTATGCACGTCACCCGCGGTATCGGTTTTCTGACCGCCCGCCGTCAGCTGAACGGCATTGGCGATATGCTGAAGATCGCAAGCTGAGGAGCTGGTCCGCGAACGACCGGACGCGCTCCAAGAACAGAACTGGGGGCCCGGCAAATCGTCTCGAGTGCTTATCACCAGGTAGTCGATGAACTGGATATTCAGCCAGCCGGCGGTCTCGCCAAATCGTTTCAACGCCCGCCGGTCATGTCGGGTCAATTCCACTTCGCGGCCAGGTTCGCCCCGCACCACGGCGATGGCGTGAGCATCGGCATGGAGTGCCACCCGGAACAAATCCCGCGGCGCGGTCATGGCCGCCACCAGCGGCCCGGTCCGCACCAGCGTCCGGGCAATCGGCCGGCACTTGGGATTCATGCTGATGAGCCAGAGGCTTTCCCCGTTGGCGCAGTCCTGGAACGCCCCGGCCATGTATTCGACATAGGTGGCGGGATTGGTTAGCGGATCATTCGCCGGGACCTCGATGAGGGTATAATGCAGGGACGCTTGGTAAGCTTGCATGGCGTCCTCCTCAGAGAATCCCGGCCTCGCGGAAGCTGAAGTAACCCCGGCCGGTCGGGTCGCAGGCGCTTTCGCCCACGACCACATGGTCGAGGAGTTCAATGTCCACGGCCTTGGCTGCGTCCCGCAGCTGGCGCGTCACCTGGACATCGGCCGCGCTGGGCGCGGGATCCCCGCTCGGGTGGCTGCGGCAACAGCCGCAAATTGGCTGGCAAGCGAACATCATCCGCGGGCAGGTGGAAACCGGCCTGATCGGCGATGACGACGTGCAGGGCGGCCGGATCGGTGGCGGCGATCTGGCGCAGAAAGAGGGCATGGATGTCACGGTCGATGGCTAGGGTGAACAGCAGTTCGACGGCGTGCGCCCCGTCCACTTCCAACGCCTCGTGCAAGTAACCCCATTGGTAGCGCGTCGCGTAGGGCGCATGCACCCGCACGCCGCGTCGGCCCCACACCCGGCGGAGCACCGGCAATAGTCCGTAGCGATGCTCGTCGAGCACCCACACTCGCACCGGTTGCCCCGGCGCTGTCCCCACCACCGCACTGAGCCGAGCGGGCAGTTCCACTTTGAACTTGGCCGCTTTAACCGGATCCTTTTTGGCGTGGGACTTGCGCGGGACTTTCAGTTTCCCGCCCAATCGTCGCAAAACCTTGAGGGCGCCGCTCACGCTCAGCGTCCGGTGCGTGCGCTTCTTGATCCACGCCTGGGCATCTCGCGCCTGCCGGAACTGCCCGGCCTCCAACCGCTCGATAAACTCCTGCGCCACCGCGCCACGCACCGCCGGGGTCCGCGCCCCGGCCCACTGCCGCCTCAACAACTCGGGGACTCCTCCGCTCTCCACCATGTCCCGATAGTTGAAGACACTCTTGCGGCTCACGCCGGCCACTTTCGCAATCTGCTCGGTCGTCAGTTCATGCTGCGCGATCAGCCGCACCACCAGCAGCCGCTGCCGCGCCCAGTCCTCCTGCGGTCGGACCCACGCTGCTTCGATTTCCTTCACCAACTCTTCTCCGAGGGACGGTAATTTGCGGGCCATCCACTCTTCTTGCACTCCTTCCGGCTTCCTTTAAAGTGCAAAAGCTACGGGCGATTGGTGTTACTGAGTCTCGTATAATATAGTGACAAAGGAGGAAGTTTCTGCCTCGCTGGCGGGGTGAAAAACAAAGCAAAGGTTTACCGGCCCCGGCGTGATTTT
>JAYVZM010000337.1:0-3752 GCA_043783345.1 Verrucomicrobiota bacterium | reverse complement strand
GGCGCAAAAACCGCTCCCGCATCCACCCAGGGGAAATCTTACTTTTTCCGCACGACGGCCAGCCAGTCGTCGGCCGACGGTGCGGTCAGGGTCACCTTTCCTCCGCCCGCCCTATCCTCCGCGGTGCGCAGTGCGCCGCCTTCGCGTGGGTTGAACCAATCGGTCGAAAACGCGCCTGCGACACCGGAGAGATCGAGCTCGGCCGTTCCGCCCGCGGGCAGATAGACGAGGTAGAGTTCCCCAGTCTGGGCGAAGCAGTAGCGGCGATTGTCGTGCTGCGGGTTGCCCACCAATGCGTCAGCGCTGGCCATGGTCCAGAAGGGAATGTTGCTTTCGCGGAAGAAGCGGAGCGCGAGGCCCGCCCAAGTCAGCGACTGGTGCCGGCTGCGCCAGTCCTGGCAGCCGAGATCGTTTTGCGGGAGCGTGTAGCCGAAGTAGTATTCCACTCCGCCCCCGCCGGCGAGCAGCGTGCCCCACAGGGTGAACTTGCGGATGTCGTCCGGCGTATAGGGTCGGCTGTTTCGCTCGGGGCGCGCGGTGCCGTCGAATCCCTCCCACCCCGGATCCGGCGGCACGCCGGTGTAGTGCGGATTCTGTTCATCGTGCGCGACGACCCACGGGCGTCCCGCGGCCGTCGATTCGTCGATCCACTGGAGCACGCGCTGGTGCGAAACCTCCCAGCCGTTTTGCAGTGAAACCCCCGTGAGCGCCGAGCGTTCACCGAGCAACGGCCGATACACGCGCTCCTGCCAGTCGGGGAAGGTGTGCAGGACGATGGGGTGATGATACGGATCGGTGTCGTGGATGAATTGCGCCATCGCCTGCTGCTGCGCGGTGCTGAGCGTGTTCTCCTCGCCAAGATTCCAGTTCAACGCGAGTTCATGACCGAACCGCGCGATCAGCTCGCGCAGATACAGGCGCCGCTCCGCGCCGGTGTCACCGCCGTCGAGCGCGACCGGCACGTCCGTCTCGCTCGCGGACCCGGGCAGGCGGCGGTCGTCGTTTTCGGTTTCCTCCAGCTTGAAGTGCAGGTGCAGGCCGAGGGCCGTCGCGTGGTCGAAGACGATCTGCCACTGGTCGAGCTTGGAACAGTCATAGTGCAACTTGTCGTCGCGCTCGACGAACGGCCAGACGTCGTCGCCGTCGCCGCCCGCGTTGTAGGTGAGAAAGGACAAGGAGTTGCAGCCCGTGCCCGCAAGGTAGTTGAGTGCGCCGATCAATCCCCGGCCCTTGCCGCCCTGCCAAGTCGGGTCGCCCGGACGCCAGTCGCGCAGGTGCGGGGTCCAGGTCTTGAGCGCCAGCGGCGGCGCCGCTTCGCCGGGACGCGCCGGCGTGCCGGGACGATTGGAGCGCGTGCCATCGAAATCGGCGTAGCCGAGCAGGTTCTCCGGTGAGTCCGCGCCCGCCTTCAGGAAATACTCACCGGAGCCGCCGAAGCACAGATAACGCTCGCCCGCGTAGCCGAGCCGGCCGTGCGCCCGGAAGTCCCGACCGCCCTTGTCGGTGGCGGCGATCATGAACGAACCCGTCCGCCCGTCGAAGGGGGCGAGCGGCCTGCCGGCGTTTGCCACGGCCGCGAGCGGTCCTTGCGCAAACTCAATCCGATAACTCCAGCGCCCGGGCTTGTCCGGCGAAAGATGGGCCCGCCAGACGGAGCCGGCGTCGGCGGAAGTGCCGGCCGCGGCGCCATCGGCGGCGAAATAGCCGGGCACGCGGTAGCTGGGATTGCCGGACTCGTGCGTGAAGGTGACGGTGAAACGATAGTCCGTGAACGGATTGGGCCGGGTGTCGCGCTCCCGGGCGTAGGGTCCCGCCAGCGCCAGCGTGACCTTGTGCCACTGCTTGAGCTCGCCTTCGATCTTGACGGAACCGTCGCCCGCGGGCGGCGCGGCGGACGAGGGAAGAACCAGCATCCCTCCGAGGAAACCAAGAAGACAGAATGTCCGAAACCCGGCATGCCCATCGCTCCGTCCGCGGAAAATACCCGGCATGTCCATTTCTTTCGATAAGACGGAGCGAGTCCTCCGGCAAGCTTGGCGTGCATCGGGCTAAATGACTTTGGCCCGGCGGAAGCTCGCCGCGATGATCGTGCCCAGGAGCGCGAGCCCCAGGGCGCAGACGATGGCGGCGCCGGTGGGCAGGTCGAGGGCGTAGGAGGCATACAAGCCCGCCACGCTCGCCACGGTCGCGGTGGCCCAACCAATCAGGAGCTTGGTTCCGAATGAGTCGGCGAGGAAATTGGCGCAGACGGCCGGGACGATCAGGAAAGAAAAAACAAGCAGCACGCCGCCGATCTGCACGAAACTCGTCACCACCCAGCCGAACATGGCGTAGAAAGCGAAATCCCACCAGTGGATCGACACCCCCCGGGCGACCGCTCCCTCGGGATCGAAGGAGATGGCGAGGAATTTCTTCCGGCAGAACCAATGGACGAGCCCGATCGCCACGTAGAGTCCGAAGGTGCGCAGCACCTGTCCGGGTGTTACCAACAGGACTTCGCCGATCAGGGTGCGGCGCAATTCCTCGTTGCCCTCGGGGCTGCGGCTCAGGAGCAGGATGCCGAGCGCGGCTGTGACCACATAGACGATGCCGATCAGCGCCTCCTGCGGCACGCGGTGGCTCTTGGTGCGCGTGAAGGTGAAGATGCCGGCGCCGACGAAGGTGAAACCCAGCGAGAGCGCATAGCTCTCCCAGGAACTGGTCTCGTAATGCATCAGGATACCGCAGCACGTGCCCAGCGCGGCGACCTGGGCCAGCGCCAGGTCGACGAAGATGATTTCGCGCTGCACGATGTGCAGGCCGAGGTAGACGAGCAATCCGGGCAAAAGCAGGCACGCGAGCAGCGGCCACTGCATGATTTCAAAGGATTCGAGCATGGGGATGAGGCGTTGGGGGCGGTCAGGGTTGGGCGGCAAAACCATGGGCGGTCGATTTCACCAGGAAATCCATCCAGTCGAGGTAGCTCTCGGTGCCCGGGCCGCCGGGAAAGGACGGAAAGTCGAGCACGACCGCGCCGGTGCGGCTGGCCACTGTTTCCGCGGTCTTGCGGTTTTGATAGGGTTGGACGGCGACGAGTCTCAGATTGTCCGCCTTCATTTTGGTAATGACCTCGGCGAGATGCGCCGGCGTGGGCGGGATGCCCGGCTTCGGTTCGAGAAACAGATCCATCGGCAGCCCGAAGCGCCGGCCAAAATAAATCCAGTAGTTGTGATAGGTCACCAGCGGCCGGCCCTGCCAGGGCGCGAGCAGCTTCTGCCATTCGACGAGCCTGGCGTCGAGCTGCGCGGTGAACTTCTGCCGGTTGGCCTCGTAGACGCCGGCGGATTGCCCGTCGAGCGCGGCCAGGGCCCGGGCGATGTGCGTCGCGACGATCTTGGCGTTCAGCGGGTCGGTCAGGTAATGCGGGTTGCCCGAGGCGTGGATGTCGCCCTGCGAACGGTCCAGGGTGGCCGGAATCTCGAGCAAGGGAACGCCCTCGGCGGCGGATATGCGGCCGGGCTGGCCGCGTTCGATCTTCGGATTGCGCGATCCTTCGAGGAGCGGTGTCAGCCAGCCGGCCTCGAGTTCAGCGCCGCCCTCGATGAGGGCGTCGGCGTGGTTGAGTTTGACGAGAAAACTCGGCTTGGCGTCCACGAAGTGCGGATCCTCGGTGGGCTTGGCCAGGACGGTGAGGTCAATCTGGTCGCCGCCAACGGCGCGGGCCAGGGCTCCGAGGTCGGGCGTCGTGGCAACGACCTTGAGTTTCGCGAGGC
>JAYVZM010000336.1:0-3772 GCA_043783345.1 Verrucomicrobiota bacterium | reverse complement strand
CGTGAAGCGCGCGCTGTTCTGGTCGCCGCTCCGCTCCTACCTGCTCTATAAATACCGCTACGCGTTCACGCCGGGGCAGCTCGCGCGACTGACCGCGCTGGCGACGGAGGCCGTGGCCGCGCCGGGAGACTTTTGCGAGATCGGCTGCTACCGCGGCTACACGACGGTGTTTCTGAACAAACACCTCGACGCCATCGCGCCGCACAAGCGTTACCTGGCCCTCGACACCTTCGGCGGCTTCGTCGCGGCCGACGTGGCGCACGAGTCGCAGGCGCGGGGCAAGGTTTCCGCCGACGACCAACGCGCGCTGGGCAAGTTCACCGTCAACTCGCAGCGCTGGTTCGAGCGCACCATGCTCTTCAACGGCATCACCCGCGTCACGGCGCACGCCGCCGCTGTGCAGGACTTCGCCTTTCCCGCGGAGGCCCGCTTTTGCTTCGTGCTGATCGATGTCGACCTCTACCTGCCCACGAAGGCCGCCCTGGAAAAACTCTGGCCGCTGCTCAGCCCCGGCGGCGTCATCGTCGTGGACGACTGCCACGAGGGGCATGTCTACGATGGCTCGCGGCAGGCCCTGCAGGAATTTTGCACGGCGCAGGGTCTGCGTTTCGAGGTGGTGGAGACGAAGCTCGCGGTGCTCCGCAAGAAGTCCTGAGCGCCCTGGAGCGCGGGCGACCTCGCCCGCGAAAACGTCCACGGCGGGGTCGCCGTGGCTCCAGGAAATTCCCGTTCACCCCAGCAACACCGGTGTGAGCGCCACCAGGTCGGGGTAAACGTTGACCGCCCCGGCCGCGCGCAATTGCGCCGCGGTGTGCGTGCCGGTCGTCACGCCGTAGAATTCCAGGCCGCCGTTGCGCGCCGCCTCGAAGTCATAGGTGGAGTCGCCGACGAGACAAGTCGTGGCGGCCTTGGCGCCGAGCTGGTCGAGGACGTGGCGGGCGAACGCCGGGTCGGGCTTGAGCCACGGGGTGTCGTGCGCGCCGAAGATGCCGGCGAGATGCGGGGTAAGCCCGAGATGGTCGCACAGCAGGCGCGAGGAATCGCCGCGCTTGTTCGTGAAGACGGCGCAGCGGCCCCCGGCGGTGCGCAGGGCGAAAATCAGCTCGCGCGCCCCGGGCAGCAGCTCGACGTCATCGAGCATGGTGGCGTCCCAGTGGGCGCAATAAATGGGCAGGGCTTCCTTGACGCGTTCCGGGCCGATCAGCCGCGCCAGGGCGGTTTCCAGCCCGGCGCCGACCGCCGCGTGGACCTGCGCCATCGTCGGCAGGGGCAGGCCGAGCTGGCGCATGGTGTGCGTGTGACAGCGATGGATGGCTTTGAAATGGTCGAGCAGCGTGCCATCGAGATCGAAAAGGAAGGTATTCAGGCGCATGCAGGGAACAATTCTTCGTGGATGCACTCTGGATTGCACGGATAAAATCAGTCTGGCGCCCTTGGCTCCACTCTTCACACTCCACCCGTCCCATGCCACCCGCCGCCCACCCCACCACCGCCCGGGCTGATGCTTCGCGCGAAGGCGAGACCCTGGTGCTCAGGCTCGGCGGCGACTGGCGGGTCACCGAGACCCATCCGGTGTGGAGCGAACTCATGGTGGGCGCCCGGCCCGAGCGCGTCGTGCTGCACGCTGACGGGCTGGGGACGTGGGACAGTTCGCTGGCCCTTTTCCTGAGCGCGGCGCGGGTCTGGAGCGCCCGGCACGGCGTGGCGCTGGTCGAGGAGGGTCTGCCCAAGGAAGCTGGCCGGCTGGCCGATCTGCTGGTTTCCAAACCGGCGGCAGTGAAACCCACCGGCCTGCCCAATCTCGTCACCGGCGTCGGCGAGACGACGGTCAAACTCTGGTCGGAAGCGAAGGATCTGGCCCAGCTGGTGGGCGAGTGCGTGTTCAGCGCCGGGCGTTTTTTCCGCGGCCAGGCGCAGTTCCGCTGGCGCGATTGTTTCTCCGAGATGCAGCAATGCGGCGCGATGGCCCTGCCGATCGTCGGCCTGATCAGCTTCCTGGTCGGCGTCATCATGGCCTACCAGGGCGCCGTCCAGCTGCGGCAGTTCGGCGCCGACATTTATGTGGCGGACCTGGTGGGCCTCTCCGTCGTGCGCGAGATGGGGCCGATGATGGCCGCCATCGTCCTCGCCGGCCGCACCGGCGCGGCGTTCGCGGCCACGCTGGGCAACATGCAGGCCAACGAGGAAATCGACGCCCTCGAGACCCTCGGCGTGTCGCCGGTGGATTTCCTGGTGATGCCGCGGATCACGGCGCTGTTCCTCATGATGCCCCTGCTGGCGCTCTATTCCAACTGCCTCGGCATCCTCGGCGGGCTGGTCGTGACCTCATCGATCCTCGACATCCCGGCCAGCCTCTACTGGGTCGAGACCAAGTCCATCATCGACCTGTCCGACCTCAGCACGGGCCTGATCAAGGCGGCGACGTTCGGGCTCATCATCGGCTTGTCCGCCTGCCTGCGCGGCCTGCAGGCGGAGCGCAGCGCGACCGGCGCGGGCCAGGCGGCGACGGCGGCGGTGGTGACGAGCACCCTGCTCATCATCGTGACCGATTCGATCTTCGCCGTGGTCTTCAACATCCTCGGCTGGTGAACATGCAGACCGGCTCCTATTCAGTCTGTAGGGCGGGGTCGCCGCACCCCGCCGCGAAGCAGGCGGGATCAGCGATCCCGCCCTACAGTGGTGAGGTGGCCCCATGAACCCCAGCGGATCCGCCGGCGGCCCGCCCGCCATCGAGATCGACGGCGTCGAGTGCCGCTACGGCGAGCGCGTCGTGTTGGACAACGTGTCGTTCTTCGTGAAGCCGGGGGAGATCTTCTTCATCATCGGCGGCAACGGCTGTGGCAAGAGCACGCTGCTGCGCCACCTGATCGGCCTGCGGCAGCCGGTGCGGGGCACCGTGAAGTATTTCGGGCGCGACTTCACCCACGCCGACCGCGCCGGCCGCCAGGAGGTGCTGCGCACCTTCGGCGTCCTCTACCAGAACGGCGCGCTGTGGAGTTCCATGACCCTCGCGGAGAATGTCTCCCTGCCGCTCGAGCTCTACACCGGGCTCGGCCGCAAGGAGCGCGCCGAGATCGTGTCGCTCAAGCTCGCGCAGGTCGGCCTGGCCGGCTTCGAGGATTATTATCCCGTCGAGCTCAGCGGCGGCATGAAACGCCGCGCCGGCCTCGCCCGCGCCCTGGCGCTCGATCCCGCCATCGTGTTCTTCGACGAGCCCTCCGCTGGCCTCGACCCCATCACCTCGCTCAAGCTCGACGAGCTCATCCGGCAGATCCGGGACACGCTCGGCACGACCATCGTCATCGTCTCGCACGAACTCGCCAGCATCTTCGACATCGCCGATCGCGTCGTGATGCTCGATCCGAAGGCCCGGGGTGTCATCGCCGAGGGCGAGCCCAAGACGCTGCGCGATTCCAGCCCCGACGTGCGCGTCCAGGAGTTTTTGAATAGACGAGTGGAACCCGATCAGCAACAACAGGAGCCCGCCATCCCGTGAAAATCAAACTCAGCCCCTCCGCGGTCGGCATGTTCGTGCTCGGCGCCATGCTGCTGGGCGTCGTCGCCTTCCTCTCCTTCGGGGGCACCAACATTTTTTCGAAGCCCTCGCGGTTTCTCATCTACTTCGAGGAGTCGGTGAGCGGGCTCGACCCCGGCGCCTCGGTCAAGATCAACGGCGTGCGCGTCGGCCGCGTGGCGGCCATCAACGTCCGCTACGACCAGGCCAGCAAGGAGGCGCTGTCCCGCGTCATCTGCGAGGTCGACCGCAACATCC
>JAYVZM010000335.1:0-3773 GCA_043783345.1 Verrucomicrobiota bacterium | reverse complement strand
GACCCACATGCGCTTCGAGCCGCCGTTGGGCAGCTTGACCTTGATCCACTGCAGGTTCGGTTTGAACCAGCGGGTCGTCAGGCTGGTGACGTGCGTGCCGATGCCGCCACTCTTCTTGGACTGGCCCTTGCGGTTGATGATCTTGCCCTTGGTCGGGCGTCTGCCGGTGATTGCGCAAATTCGTGACATGGTGTTTCTTGAGTTAAAGGGTCGTGAGTAAAGGACGGTGCAACCGCTTGGCAAGGGAAATTTGGAAAGGGTGCAGCGCGCCGCGCCTATTTGCGTAAAGCATGCAGGGCCTGAAATTTCTGTCCCATGTTGGCGGGGTGGAGGAGCGTCATCAGCATGCGTTTTCTCGGACTGAAACTGCCCGCTTCGGCGGTGGTGATCGCAGCCAGGGTTTCGGCGGCGAAGCTCATGAAGAAGCTCTCCTGCGAATCCACCCGCGGCTCGCCAAAACCGGCGCGGATCAATCCATCCTCCAGCCAGTCCCAGCAGATATGGCAGGTCAGGTCCTGTTTGCCGGGCCGGGCGAGGAGGTCGTTGCCCATTTTCTGCCGATGGTAGGTGCGGCCGGTCCCGGCGGGCAGGTTTTCCGCCAGTTCCTGCCAGTATTTGCCGTAGTCGAAGGCCAGGAACAGTCCGTTCCACTTCTGGCCGACGATGCGCTCCAGCATCGGCACCGTCCGCAAGGGCAGGTCGATGTGGTAATTCTCCCGGGAGGTCTTGGGCAGACGGTCGGCGTGGGCCGCGAGCTCGGCGGTCAGTGCCGGTAGCTCCACTTCGCGCAGATGGCGCCCATGGAGGGCGACGCCCAGCTCCCGCCATGATCCCTCGCGCCACACCACGCGGTGAAACGGCTGGGCATCGAAGAGCTCGTTGGAGAATACGACGCAGCGGGCCGGCAGGGTGAAGGGCTGGCCGAGGGAGATCGTCTGATAGCTGGCGAAGGGATGCGGCAGTCCGCGGAGAATGCCGCCGCCCGGCTCGGCCCCGATTTCCACAAAGACGAAGTCCGCCGGCCGGGCGGGCGCGAGCAGTTTGACGGCGGCGGCGGCCACCAGTTCGCCAAAGACCGGGCTGAACGTGGTGGAGGTGAAGAAATCCGCCTTGTTGTCCCGGCCCACCCGCTTGAAGTCGCGGGTGTAATACCCGGCGGTCGGGTGATACATGGCCAGCTCCATGTAGCGGGCGAAGGACACCCCCGTCGCCGCACTCGGCTCTGAGGCGAAGATTTCAAAAAAGTCGGACGAGGAACCCATTTGCCAAGCCAAGCAAATGCTTACAGTGAAAGCCATGCTCAAACGCGGATTCCTCATCGTCGTGGCGATTCTCGCCGGTTACGGCCTGGCCCAGTTCGCCGCCCGTCCGGGCGGATACGGCGGCGCCCGCTCCGGTGCGCCGAGCTGGTGGCCGAATCGCGCGCGCGACCGCAACGTGCGTTATTTTCGCGATGTGCTCCAGTTGGTGAAGGAAAACTACGTCGGGGACATCCCCGCGGGCTACGACGACCTCACCCGGGCGGCGCTCGACGGCATGGTCGGGTCGCTCGATCCCCATTCCCGGTTCATGCGCGCCGACGAGTATCAGGCGACGGAGGAGGAGCTGACCAACGCCTTCGGCGGAGTCGGCATCCAGGTGGAGCAGCGCGAGGGCCAGGTCGTGATCATCACGCCCATCGCCGGCACCCCCGCCGAGCGGGCGGGGCTGCGCTCCGGCGACCGGCTGGTGAAAATCGACGGCAAGACCCTTGAGGCCCCGACGATCGAAAAGACGGTGAAGCTGGTCCGCGGCGAGCCGGACACCGAGGTCACGCTGACGGTTTTCCGGGCCAGCCAGGATCGCATGATCGATTTCAAGCTGAAGCGCGAGCGCATCCGCCTCGACAGCGTGCGCAACGCCGCCCTGGCCTCCGACGGCGTCGGCTACGTGCAGATCACGCAGTTCAGCGAGCGGACCGGCGAGGAATTCCGGACGGCGCTGCTCGCGCTCGAAAAGCGGGGCCTGCGCGCCCTCGTCATCGACCTGCGCAACAATCCGGGCGGGCTGCTCGACGCCGCCATCGACGTGTGCGACCAGTTTTTCGAGAAGGACGAACTGATCGTCTACACCCAGGGCCGCACCCCCGAGTCCCGCGAGAGCTTCAAGGCCGAGGGCGGCCACCAGCACCGCACTTATCCCGTGGCGATCCTCGTCAACGGCGGCACCGCCAGCGCGGCGGAAATTGTCGCCGGCGCCATGAAGGACACCAAGCGCGCCGTCATCGTCGGCGAAAAGACCTTCGGCAAAGGCTCCGTGCAGAGTGTCATCGAGCTGCAGAACGGCGAGGGCTTGCGCCTGACCACCGCGCGGTATTACACCCCCAGCGGCATCACCATTCACGAGAAGGGCATCCTGCCGCAGGTCGAGATCGAGGTTTCCGCGGACGACGAGGCCAAGCTGCGCCTCCAGCAATCCCGGGCCGATCTCACCGCCCCGGCGGAGTTCAACGGGCGCTTCGGCTTCTCGCGCATCGAGGATCAGCAACTGGACGCGGCGGGGGAGGTCCTCCGCGGCGTGCTGGCGGTGAAGGCGGCGAAATGACCGGCTCTCTTTGGAGGCGGGGTGCCCTCACCCCGCGGGTTATTATCCGCGCAGGCAATGCCTCGCGGGGTGGGGGCACCCCGCCTCCAAAAATTCCCCGCCCATGATCCTCGCCCTCGAAAGCTCCTGCGACGAGACCGCCGTGGCCGTCTTCGACCCGGCGCGCGGACTGTTGGGCGAGTGGGTGCACAGCCAGATCGCCCTCCACGAAACCTATGGCGGCGTCGTGCCCGACCTGGCCAGCCGGGAGCACCTGCAAAATTTCAGTCCGCTGCTGCAACGCGCCCTGGCAACAGTTCCGGCGGCGGGTTTTTCCAAAATCGCCGTCACCGCCGGACCGGGACTGGCCGCCTGCCTGGCGATGGGCCTGTCGGCCGCGAAAAGCCTGGGCCTGGCGTGGGGCATTCCCGTGGTAGGCGTCAATCACCTGCGCGCCCACGCCTTCTCGCCCTTCATCGCGCTGCACGCGGCGAATCCCGCCGGGTTCGCCGGGGAATTCGCCCAGTTGCTCCCGCACCTGGGCCTGCTGGTCTCCGGCGGCAACACGGCGCTGTTTTCCCTCGACGAATTGCGGCGCATCCGGCTGCTGGCGTCGACGCTCGACGACGCGGCGGGCGAGGCGCTCGACAAGGGCGCGAAGCTGCTCGGGCTCGGCTATCCGGGCGGACCGCAGGTGGAGAAGCTGGCGGAGGGGGGCCGGGCCGACGCGTTCGAGTTTCCCAAGGCCGTCGCCCGGCGTTCTTCGCTGGAGTTCAGCTTCTCCGGTCTGAAGACGAGCCTGCGCTACCAGCTGGAAAAACTGGCGCCGGACGTGATCGAGCGCCGTCGCGCCGATCTCTGCGCCAGTTACCAGCGCGCGGTGTTCGAGTCGCTCGTGCGCAAATCGAAGCTCGCCCTCGAGCGGGGGAGCTACCGCAGCTTCGGCCTCTCCGGCGGCGTGGCGAACAACCAGACCTTGCAAGCCGGGTTGGAGAAACTGGCCCGGTCGCACGGCGTGGCCTTTCATCGCGCCTTACCGCAGCACACCGGAGACAATGCGGGGATGATCGCCTTCGCGGCGTGGGCTGAGCGCGAGGCCGGCGGCGTCAAGTGCGATAGCGCTGACGGCGTGCAGGAAGCCGGCTACGCATTGGAAATCGCGCCGAGTTTGCCGCTGGCGAAGTAGGGCCGGTCTCTGACCGGCCCAAATG
>JAYVZM010000334.1:0-9543 GCA_043783345.1 Verrucomicrobiota bacterium | reverse complement strand
ATATCTACGATTCCCTCTTTTCCGCCTTCCGACCGCGATGTTCTTGTTCGGCGGCGCGTTTCAACCGCGCCAGCGAATCAGCCGGGCCTTCCTTCAATCCGCGCTTGAGCAGGACGTGCGTGAGCCGGCCTCGCCAACCGCCGGGGAAACCGAAATTGCAATGGTAGTTGACGCGACATCGCCCTTCCTCAAGCGGGACGCAGTCCAGCGCCTCGTGAACCGTCAGGCCAAGTGGCAGCCTCGCGTCCATCTCAAGCTGGTAATGCGTCTCGTCGATGAGGGTGCATTCGAAGGAGACACCCAGATGCAGCCAGCGTGGGCCCGACTCACCGAGCAGGCGCTGGCCCTTGGCCACCGGCCCCGGCGGTTCGACGCTGGTGACGCGAACGTCAAAGAAACTGCCCCAGCCGGAGAGGTTGGTGAGCAGCTTCCACACGACGCCGACCGGCGCCTCGACGATCTCAGTGGGACAAGCCAGGTAATTCGCCGTCTTCATGGGGAGCGAGTTTCGTCGATGGTTGGGCTAATGTTCCAGGTGAGCCGCGCGCGGGCGGGCGTGGATGTGGACGCTTCGGGAAAACGGGAGAGGCTGAGCGGAGAGGGGCCGTGTAAATTGCAGGCACTTCCCGCGCATTCGGCTCTGAGGATTGGTTCGGCGCTTTGAGGTCCTCGGAGGCCATTCAACTCCTTTCAATTCCGGCGGCAGCTGCGTTGGCTCGACCGGGTAAAACAAACTCATGTTCCCAATCTCGGCCGGTTCGAATTCGGTCTCCGGCGCTCCGACCACCAGCCAGAGAACTTCGGAATCTGACTCATTGAAAATCTGGCGCAGCACCGACGGGCCGCCCAGGACGCTGCCGAGCCGGGGAACCGTCAGCGTCTCGTCGCCCACGCGCATGCGCCCGATCCCCTCGACGACGAAATAGAATTCCTCCGCCCGGACGTGCCTGTGCAGCGTGTTCGCGCTCCTGGGCGGCAAGCGCCAGAGCCTCGCGCCGAGGATCTCGCTTCCGGTGCGCTCAAGATAGTCGGCATTCGGAATGCGCATCAGGTTCGAGGGCCGCCACGCCAGATCGCCAGGCGCAATCAGTCGATATCCGTCCATTGCTTTCATTTCTTGTCTCCCCATTTCGCGATGAGGTCGGCCACCATCTTCTTTGGATCGCCGCCCCGGAACATCGGGTCGGTGGCGTAATATTCCGCCCAGTAGAGGACATCCCGATAATCTGTCCGGGCCGCTTGCAGGTGGTTTTCGACGTTTTTCAAACTGCCCTTGCTCAACTCCAGAATGTCCCAGACCACCCGTCCCGCCTCCGGCCCGGAGTAGCCGCGCAAAAGCTCGACGACTGGGGCCTGCTCCGCCGCCGGGAACTCCCTCGCAATCCGCTCAAGAGTGCGTTGCTCAAGGCTCATGGTGGTATGACTACATTCCTGGCCAGGGTCTTGAATCTCTCCCCGCTGGCTGGAACGACTGTAATCGTCACGAATCCCGATTTGCTCCGATTGATGTCTCGCACGACGCCAGCCTTGCCGGCGTGGGTGCCGCTGACGACTTTGCACCGCGCTCCGTCGCGCAGTTTCGCCGGTGGATTATCTTTGGGGTTCATCGCGAAGTGTGCCTCCCTTGTTCAGCCTCACCGCGTTATACGGCTCGGCCGCGCAGGGGAGCCAAGAGCACGGGCTTGCGTTTGGCAACGGCGCAAATTTGCATCGGGCGCATGGCGCGGCCGGCGCTCCGCCTCGCCGGATGGCTGAGCGCAATACACTCGGACGGACCCCCTGGCTCACCATACGGATATCATCGGCAATCCAGGTGAGAGCACGGGCGTTGCGGCTGTGGCTGCTGAATCGCTCTTTTCATCACCATTCACGCCACTCTTCAGTGAAGTCGACACCGTCAGGCGGGAGGCCGGCAAATCTGGACGCCGTGAAAATCAGCTCACAAAGCTGCTCTCTCTGATCCGTCTCGATAAGGCGTCCATCGCATTGCTCATTCAACTTATTCAAGTTCAGGACCGCTTTTTTCGCTTCGTTCAGAATCATTTTGGAGTCTGCTGGCCCGGCCATTCGTTTGAGCGCGTCCAGGTAGACGTCGATAATCTTCGCACACTTGTCCACGTGCTTTTGCGCATAACCGGCGTCGTAAGCGGGGTCATAGTCCGGGTCGTTTTCGTTCTCGGCGGCCCCATATTTCATGAAGCTCACCATCCCTTCGATGGTCTTTTCCTTCAGTTCCGAAAGCACTGACAGTTGATCGGGAGTCATATTCTTGCCGGAAAGTTAACGGCGAGCTGCGCCGGGCCAAGACAGATTCGCCCCAAGAGGCCTGCGTGACGGGCTGCAGCGGTGGATTTTCGTGAGTGGAGGCGGGGTTAGCAGCCCCGCGAGGCATCGGCATCGTGACCGGCGATCCGCGGGACCACCCTGTCGTCCGGAGCCTTGGCGAAGGATGATGGTCCCGCCTCCAGCCATGCCGTCTTCGGCTGGCCGGCACGGCTCAGAGCGTGCTGAGGATCTGGTTGAAGGTCGCGCTCGGCCGCATGGCGGCGGACGCCTTGGCGTCGTCGGGCTGGTAGTAGCCGCCGAGGTCGACGGGCTTGCCCTGCACGGCGAGCAGTTCGGTGGCAATCTCGTGCTCCTGGGCCAGGAGGGCTGCGGCGAAGGGGACGAAGATCCGGTGCAGTTCCGCGCTGGTGTTCTGGGTGGCCATCGCCAGCGCCCAATAAAGTGCGAGGTAGAAGTGGCTGCCGCGGTTGTCGATGCCGCCGACCTTGCGCGAGGGCGACTTGTCGTTCTCGAGAAATTTGCCGGTGGCCTCGTCGAGCGCGACGGCGAGGATTTTCGCCTTCGGGTTCTTGAAGGTTTCGCTGATGTGCTCGAGCGAGGCGGCGAGGGCGAAGAACTCGCCGAGGGAATCCCAGCGGAGGTAATTCTCCACGAGGAACTGCTCGACGTGCTTCGGCGCGGAGCCGCCGGCGCCGGTTTCGAAGAGCCCGCCACCGTTCATGAGGGGGACGATCGAGAGCATCTTGGCGCTGGTGCCGACCTCGAGGATGGGGAAGAGGTCGGTGAGGTAGTCGCGGAGGACGTTGCCGGTGACGGAAATCGTGTCCTTGCCGGCCTTGAGCCGCTCCAGGGTGAACTGGGTGGCCGCGGCCGGGGCCATGATGCGGAGGTCGAGCCCGGCGGTGTCGTGCTGGGCGAGGCAGGCCTTCACCTTGGCGATGACCTGGGCGTCGTGGGCGCGCTTTTCGTCGAGCCAGAAGATCGCGGGGGTGTTCGAGGCGCGGGCGCGGTGGACGGCGAGTTTCACCCAGTCCTGGATCGGGGCGTCCTTGGCCTGGCAGCCGCGCCAGATGTCACCGGCCTCGACGGCGTGCTCGAGGAGAACCTTGCCGGCGGCGTCGACGACGCGGACCGTGCCGTTGGCGGGGATTTCAAAGGTCTTGTTGTGGGAGCCGTATTCCTCGGCAGCCTGGGCCATGAGGCCGACGTTGGGCACGGAACCCATGGTGCAGGGATCGAAAGCGCCGTGCTTCCGGCAGAAATCGAGCGTGGTCTGGTAGACGCCGGCGTAGCTGCTGTCGGGGATGACCGCGAGCGTGTCGCGGAGCTTGCCGTAGTTGTCCCACATCTTGCCGGAGGAACGGATCATCGCGGGCATCGAGGCGTCGACGATGACATCGCTCGGGACGTGCAGGTTGGTGATGCCGCCGGCGGAATCCACCATGGCGAGCGCGGGGCCCCGGGCGTAGGTGGCGCGGATGTCGGCCTTGATCGCGATCTTCTGGGCGGAGGGGAGGGACTCGATCTTGGCCAGCAGGTCGCCGAAGCCGTTTTTCAGGTCGACGCCGAGCTCGGCGAACACCGCGCCGTGCTTGGCGAAGAGGTCCTTGAAATACACGCGGACAACGTGGCCGAAGATGATCGGGTCGGAGACCTTCATCATCGTCGCCTTCAGGTGGAGCGAGAAAAGCACGTCGTCCTTTTTGGCCTCGGCGATCTGCTGCTCGAGGAAGGCGATCAGGGCGCGCTTGCTCAGGAAGGTGGCGTCGAGGATTTCGCCGGCGAGCAGCGGGAGTTTGTCCTTGAGGACCCTGACGGTGCCGTCGGCACCGACGAACTCGATCTTCACGGTGGTGGGTGCGGGCACGGTGACGGACTTCTCGTTGGCGAAGAAGTCATCGCGGCCCATGGTGCCGACGCGGGTCTTCGAGTCGGGGAACCAGGCGCCCATGGAGTGCGGGTGCTTGCGGGCGTATTCCTTGACGGCCTTCGGGGCGCGGCGGTCGGAATTGCCCTCGCGGAGGACGGGGTTGACGGCGCTGCCCTTGATCCGGTCGTAGCGGGCGCGGGCGTCTTTCTCGGCGTCGGTCTTGGGCGTGTCGGGAAAATCGGGGATCTTGCAGCCCTTGGCCTGCAGCTCGGCGATGGCCTCCTTCAACTGGGGGACGGAGGCGCTGATGTTCGGCAGCTTGATGATGTTGGCCTCGGGCTTGAGGGTGAGGGCGCCCAGTTCGGTGAGGGCGTCGGGCACGCGCTGCTCGGGCGTCAGAACCTCGGGAAAACTGGCGAGGATGCGGCCGGCGAGGGAGATGTCGCGGGATTCCACCGCAATATCCGCGTGCTTGGTAAAGGCCTGGATGATCGGCAGGAGAGAGTAGGTGGCGAGCGCAGGCGCTTCGTCGGTCTTGGTATATATAATAGTCGGCTTGGCAGACATGGTGATATTTGGCGAAGCTTGTCACGTCCGGTGGCGCCGGGTCAAAAGGTATTTGCGCCCGTTGCCGGCGCAAGGGCGGTCGGCGGCTTACTCCGCACCTATCGGTCGCACGGTCTCAAACTTTACTACCGGCCGATTTTCCGTCCGCGATTCTGTCAGCGACACCGTGAAGCGTGCCTCCCAGTCGTTCTGCTCCTCGACGTCCGCCAGCACCTGCGCGATCTGCCAGACCTTTCCGTCGCTCTTTGCCTCGGTTTCGCCATGGCGAGAACCGGGGACAAACACCGGGCTGGCAGCAGCCAGCAACGGTGCCGGTCTTTGCTCCTCGAAATGCGTGTGCTTGGCCGCCCGGCCCTCGGGATCGAGCCGGAAACGGCCGCGGGCCTCGAAATACGCCGCAAACTCCCGCTCGATGCGCCGGGCCTCGGCCAGTTGCACCGCCTCGGCGACGGGCTCCGCCGCGATTTCCGGGGCGAAGCGCAGGCGGGCCGCTTCCCAGTCGCGGGCGGCGACATCCTGCAAAAAGCCCAGCACGGCGGTGCGCACCAGCCGGCGAAACGCCGCCGCGTCCCGCGTGATGTCGAAGCTCGCCGGCCGGGCGGGTTTCTCCCCGGCTTCGGCGGCGATGAACTCCGGGTTCATCAGCCGCTCCCATTCGTCGAGCAGGCTGGAGTCGACACCGCGGATGAGCTCGCGGAAATAGTCCTCCATTTCGGTCACCGGTTCGGTTTTGGCGGCGGCGGGCACGGTTTGGGCGAGCACCTTCCACACCTGCATGAGGTGGCGGAGCAGCAGGCCCTCGCTGCGCTCGAGTCCGTATTCGCGCACGTAATCGGCGAACGACTGGTAGCGCTCGAACATCTCCCGCGCGATCGACTTGGGCCGCACGTTCTCCTGCTCGACCCACGGATGGGCCGCCGCGAAGGTGTTGAACGTCTCGTAGAGAAACTCGCGCAGGGGTTTCGGGTGCTCGATCTCTGCGAGCTTCGCCATCCGTTCTTCGTAGGGAATGCCCGCCGCCTTCCATTCCGCGAGTTTGAGGCCCTTCTGTTTGTCCGCCTGTCGCCGCAGGATCTGGTCGGGGTCCTCCACGATCGCCTCGCAGAGCGTGAGCACGTCAAACGGATGGTCCGGCGAATCGCGGTCGAGCAAGGGCAGGGTGTCGATGAGGTAGAGCGAGAGCGCCTGGTGCAGGGAAAAATCCTCCTGCAGCTCGACGTTCACGCGGATTTTCCTTTGCAGGGGCGCCGCTTGACGGCGCCCGAGGGCGTCCGCAAGGGACGCCCCTGCAGGATTGCCGCCGAGTGACGGCCCTGCGGGGAGGAATTCCACGATTTTCCGGTCGAGGAGCGCGCGAAAGAGCTGCCAGGCCCGTTTCCGCAACGCCCGCTTCCGCGCGGGGGTTTCATGGCAATCGTTGATGAGCTGCCGCATCGCCCGGCAGCCGTCGGAGTCGCGGCTGAGCACGAGCAGCAGCATGCCGTGCGAGACCTCGAAGTGCGAGGCCAGTTCCTCCGGCGCGGCGGTCCGCAGCCGGTCGAAGGTCTTCACGTCCCAGCTGATCGTGCCCTCGGGCGCCCGCTGTTTCACGAGCTTCTTTTTCTTCGCCGGGTCCGCCGCGGCCTTTTCCTCGGCGCGCTTGTTTTCGATCATGTGCTCGGGCGCCTGGGCGATGACATAGCCCCGGTCGTCGAATCCCGCGCGGCCGGCGCGGCCCGAGACCTGGCGAAAATCGCGCACGCTGAGGATCGCCGCCTTCTTGCCGTCGTATTTCCAGAGCTGGGTGAAAACCACGGTGCGGATCGGCACGTTGATGCCGACGCCGAGGGTGTCGGTGCCGCAGATGAGCTTGAGCAGGCCCTTTTGCGCGAGCTGTTCGACAAGGATGCGGTATTTGGGCAGCAGGCCCGCGTGGTGCACGCCGATGCCGTGCCGGAGCCAGCGCTTCATGTCCTTGCCGTAGGGACTGTTGAATTTCATCCGCTCCAACTCGGTCGCGAGCGCGGCCTTTTCCTCGCGAGTGCAGAGGTTGAGGCTCATCAGCGCCTGGGCAGCTTCGGCGGCGGCGCGCTGGGTGAAGTGCACCAGATAGACCGGCGCCCGCTGTTCGGCCAGCAACCCGGCCACTCGCTCGGGGAGCGGCGTCTCGGAATACTCGAAGGAGAGCGGCACCGGCCGCCGGTCGCTGCGCACGGTCAGGCTGGGCGCGCCGGTCAGCCGGGTCAGCTCGCGCTCGAAGAACTCCGTGGCGCCCAGCGTGGCCGACATCAGCAGGAAACGCGCCTGGGGCAGCGTGAGCAGCGGCACCTGCCAGGCGTAACCGCGCTCGGCGTCGGCGTAGTAATGGAACTCGTCCATGATCACCGCGCTGATCCCGGCATGCTCGCCGCGTGTCAGGGCGATGTTGGCCAGGATCTCCGCGGTGCAGCAGAGCACCCGCGCGCGCGGGTTCACCGACGCGTCGCCGGTCATCATCCCGACGTTCTCCGGGCCGAAATCGCGGCACAGGCCGAGGAACTTCTCGTTCACCAGCGCCTTGATCGGACAGGTGTAGACCGAGCGCCGCCCCGCGCAGAGCGTCTTGAAATGCAGCGCCGCTGCCACGAGGGATTTGCCGGAGCCGGTCGGCGTGTTGAGGATCACATTCCGCCCCGCGAAAACCTCGAGGATCGCCTCCTCCTGCTCCGGATAGAGCGTCAGGCCGCGCGCCGCCATCGCCCGGAGGAAAGCGTCCAGCACCGCGCCGGAATCGGGCGATCCCGGCAGGGGAGCGAGGGGGGCGGGCAGGGACATCGGCCCACAACGACGCTTCCCGGGCCGCGAGACAAGCTAGGACAGGCGGCCGCGGACCGAGGGCCGAGGAAGACCGGTCACCGGCCGGCCAATATCCTCGCGGGGACGCGAAAAAACGCCCTCATTCTTACTGTCCAAAGGATTTTACCCTGCTAGTGAAGCTTGGCTCCGTTGGATTGAATCTTTAGCTCCCGTCACCCCAGCCCCCTCCGTTCTTATGCTTGGCAGCCTGCACCCCCTCGATCTCTTCATTGTCATCCTTTACCTCGCCACCGTCGTCTACATCGGCAAGCGGGCGGCGAAGGGCACCGGCAGCGAGGACGGTTTCTTCCTGGCTGGACGCAAGCTCGGCAAGCTTTACCAGTTCTTCCTCAACTTCGGCAATGCCACCGAGCCATCCGGTGCCGTCAGCACCGCGAGCTTCGTCTACCAGCAGGGTGCGCCCGGCGCGTGGCTGTCGTTTCAGACCGTGTTCATGAATCCCTATTTCTGGTTCATGAACGTCTGGTTCCGCCGCGCGCGTCTGACGACGGTGTCCGACCTGTTCGAGGACCGTTACAACAGCCGCAAACTAAGCATGTTTTACGCGATGTTCCAGATTTTGGTCGCCTGCGTCTTCCTCGGCTTCGCCAACGTCACCGCCTACACGATCGCCTCGTCGCTCGTGGTCAAGGAGGAGGCCCAGTGGACCGCGGCGGACCGCGCCGCCGTCACCGGTTACAACGAACTGCGCCAGCTCGAGAGGACTTTCGCGACCGGCACGCTGCCGGCCGAGGCGAAGCCCCGGCTCGACGCCCTGCGCGAGCTCAGGGCCCGGGGCGAACTGCACAGCTACATCACGGTGCTCAACAATGTCCTGTTCTACGCCGTCTTCGCGGTCGTGGTGGGGGCCTACATCGTCATGGGGGGCATGGCGGCGGCCGCGGTCAACGAGGCCCTGCAGAGCGTGCTGATCATCGTTTTCTCCATCCTCCTGATCCCGACGGGACTCAAATTCATCGGTGGGTGGCACGCGCTGGGCGAAAAGGTGCCGGCGAAAATGTTCGACCTGTTTGGCTCCGGCGCCGCCACGGAGCAGTTCTCCGTCGTCAGTCTCTGTGCGATCCTCCTCGTCAGCATCATCCAGAACGGCGGGCTCAGCCACAACATGGGCATCTGCGGCTCGGCCAGGACCGAGTTCGCGGCGCGCATCGGCGTCTCGGGCAATTACCTGAAACGCATCATGATCATCCTGTGGGCGTTTGCCGGGCTCATCGCCGTGGCGATGTTCGGCCCGGGCGGGCTGTCCGATCCCGACGGCACCTGGGGCGCCATGTCCAACAAGCTGCTCGGGCCGGGCTTGGTCGGCCTGATGCTGGCCGGCGTGCTCGCCGGCACGATGTCCACGCTCGCCGCCAAGGCGCTGGCCATCTCCTCGCTTTTCGTCCGCAACGTCTACCGGCAGATCTGGCCCGACCTCGATGAAAAGCGGGGCGTGTTCTTCGCCCGTTGGACGATTGTGGTCACGCTCGCCCTCGGGGCCGTCTCGGCTTGGTTGATGGGCGACTTCCTCTCGATCGTTAACATCGTCCTCACGGTCAACATTCCCTTCGGCGCCTGCGTGCTGCTGGGTTATTTCTGGCGCCGGCTCACGGTGCAGGGCGTGTGGAGTTGTGTGATCCTCTCGACCCTGGTGATCCTGGTGGTTCCGTGGACGGCCGCCAAGTTCCCGGCGCTCAGGACCAACCAATCCCTTGCCCAAACGAGCCTGACCCCCAGCGGCCGGCCGGCCGGCGTGTATTTCGCCAATGTCATCCACGAAAACGCCGACAATCTCTCGAGCCCGCTCGTGGGCAGCGGCCGTTTCAACCTCGAATGCCTCATCCTGAGCAAGGTCGGCCTGAACGCTGCGGCCATGACGCCCCACCAGCGCCTGACGGCGCAGTTCTTCTTCGACGGGCTTTTCCCGTTTGCCGTCCTGCTCGTCGCCAGCCTTCTCACGCACCCGACCGACCCGAAGCTCGTCGCGCGGTTCTACGGCAAGATGA
>JAYVZM010000333.1:0-9579 GCA_043783345.1 Verrucomicrobiota bacterium | reverse complement strand
GGGCGGGAGTCAAGCATGCTGGCAAAACGAGGTGGGGCGACTTCTCGGCGCCGAGGGCATCCGGCCCTTCAATACCGGGGCATCGCGGGGTCGAGGTGCTGGGCCCAGGCGTCGATGCCGCCGGCGATATTGGTGGCCTGCCCGAAGCCGTTGGCCCGCAGGAACTGGGTTACGCGCAGGCTCCGGCCGCCATGGTGGCAAAGCACGAGAACGGGCCGGTCGCGGGGCAGGGTGGCGAGGTTCTCGGGGACCTGCCGCATGGGGATGTGCCGGCTGCCCTCGACCCGGCAGGTGGCGACCTCGGCGTCCTCCCGCACATCCACCAGCAGCGCGCCTTCGCGCACTTGTTGGGCGGCGGTGACGACGTCGATTTCGAGCGGAATTTCCATGGCTTGGGCCGGGCAACATGGAACCCGAGTGGTAAAAAGCAACTCCAGTTCTGGTGGCCAGTTCGCCGTTGACCCGTGCCGTGGCCCATAAATCGTGCCTCTATGTCCGAACGTTTCGTTGTGATCATGGCCGGTGGCCGCGGTGAGCGGTTCTGGCCGCAAAGCCGGCTCAAGAAACCCAAGCATCTGCTGCCGATCGTCGGCAACCAGCCGATGCTGACCCAGACGATCGCCCGCGTGCGCCCGCTCGTGTCCAGCCGGAACATCCTTGTCATCACCACGCTCGGCCAGCTGGCCGCGGTGCGCGCGGCCTGTCGCGGCCTGCCCCGGCGCAACATCATCGTCGAGCCGGTCGGACGCGACACGGCGGCCGCGGTCGGCCTCGCCATGCTCCTGGTCAAGGCGCGCAGCCCCAACGCCGCCTTTGCCGTGCTGCCGGCGGATCATGTCATCGGCGACGTGGCGGGCTTTCGCCGGCTGCTGAAGGCCGCCTTCAAGGCGGCGGAGTCGGCCGACGAGCTGGTGACGCTCGGCATCGAGCCGACGGAGCCGGCGACCGGCTTCGGTTACATTGAGCGCGGAGCGAGCTGGCGGGACAAACCGTGGCCCGTCCTCCGCGCCCGGCGTTTTGTCGAGAAACCCGGTCTGGCCAAAGCCAAGGCCTACCTGGCCAGCAAGCGCTATTATTGGAATGCCGGCATGTTCATCTGGCGGGTGCCGGTGATCGCCGCCGCGCTGGCCCGGCACTCGCCGGCCCTCCACGCGGGTCTCATGGAATTGGAAACCGCCCTCGCCCGCGGCAACGCGGCCCAGACGCTCGCCCGCCTGTATCCGCGGTTGAAGAAGATTTCCATCGACTTCGCGGTCATGGAAAAAGCCCGCAACGTCCTCGTTGTGCCCGCCAACTTCGGCTGGGACGATGTCGGCTCCTGGACGGCGCTCGCCCGCCATCATGCAAAGGATGCGGCTGGCAACATCCTGCGCGGCATGGCCCGCGTCGAGGCCGGGCGGCACAACATCGTGATTTCCTCGGGCCGCCATCTCACCGCCGTCCTGGGGCTCGACGATCTCGTGGTGGTGCACACGCGGGACGCGACGCTGGTCTGCCCCCGGAACCGGGCGCAGGAGATCAAGACCATGCTGCTCCGCCTGAACGCCGACCCACGGACCAGGAAATACCTGTAGCCCATGCACTGCCTCGGCATCGACTATGGCACCAGGCGTGTCGGCCTCGCGCACGGCGACGATCTCGGGGTGGCCACGCCGCTGCCGGCGTTGATCGACGCGGAGGAGGCCGGGCGCTGGGCCCGGCTGGGCGAGCTTATCCGCCAGCGCCGGATCACGGATCTGGTGCTCGGTTATCCCTACAACCTGGACGGCTCGGCCGGTTTCAAGGCCAAGGAAGTGGACGCCTTCGCCGAGCGGCTGAAAAAAGAGTTCGGCCTGCCGGTGCATCTGGTCGACGAAACGCTGACGAGCTACGCCGCCGAAGAGACGGTGCCGAAGAAGGCGCGCCGCGAGGTCCGCGACTCCGGCCTGATCGACTCGCGCGCGGCCTGCCTGATCCTGCAGGACTTCCTCGACCAGCGGATGCCGCCGGCGATTCCCGGTGAGGATTGATCAAGGCATTTTGACCACGGATTACACGGATTGCACTGAGGGGGCGAATTCTTATCCGTGATCATCTGTGAAATCCGTGGTTAAACCTCTCACCCGCTGGAAATGCATCTGCGCCTATGACGGGGGAACGTTTTCCGGCTGGCAGAGCCAGGCCAGCAAGGATGCCGTGCAGGATGTGATCGAGCGGCGGCTGGAACAGGTCGGCGGCGAAAAAATCCGGACGCACAGCAGCGGCCGCACCGACTCGGGCGTGCACGCGCTCGCGCAGGTCTTCCACTTCGATCTCACCTGGAGGCACGGCGCCGATAAACTGCGCGTGGCGCTCCAGACCGGCCTGCCGAAAACGATCCGGCTGAAAAGCGTGCGCGCCGTGAAGGCCGATTTTCACGCGCGCTTCGACGCGACGGGGAAGGTTTACCGCTACCACGTTTACCGCGGCGAGGCGGACCCGTTCACCACGGCGTATTGCTGGTCGGTGAACCGCCAGCTGGATTGGGCCGCGATGACCTCGGCGGCGAAGCTCCTGCGGGGCAAGCACGACTTCTGGGCCTTTTCGGGGGAAAACGACCGGACCTACGAAACCACGGTGCGCGATCTGCGCCGGCTGGACCTCGCCCGGAAGGGGCGGAGCATCACGTTCACCTACGAGGCGGACGGCTTCCTCTACAAGATGGTGCGCAGCCTGACCGGGGCGTTGGTGAATGTCGGATTCGGCAAACTCTCGCTGCGCGAGGTCGCCGAGCTGCTCAAGACCCGGAAGCGGATCCCCGCCGTGCTCACCGCGCCGCCGCAGGGGCTGTTTCTGGTGAAGGTGATTTATTGAACAGACTTTTGAAACCACGGAACACACGGAATACACGGAAGGAACCCAGGAGATTTAACCCAGAGGACACAGAGATCGCGGAGCTCGGGAGATACGCCGGTCTTCCCTCTGTGCCCTCGGCGAACTCTGTGTTGAAATGAAATCTGTTTTCTATGAATCATCCGTGAAATCCGGGGTCAAACAACTTTGGCGCGACAAGCTCGACGTGGTCTTCCCGCGCAGTTGCGTGCACTGCGGCGGGCTGGCGGAAGCGGGCCGGCTGCGGCACCTGTGCCTGGCGTGCGAGCAGCGGCTCTTCATGGTCGGGCCGCCCCATTGCAGCACCTGCGGGCATCCCTATTACGGCGAGACGGAGATCAACCGGCTGTGCCCGCATTGCGAAGCGCTCGAACCGGAGTTTGGCCAGGGCAAGACCGCGATCTTGCTCAAGGGCCCGGGGCGCTCGCTGGTCCACGCGCTGAAATACCATCACGGGCTGCAGGTGCTGGAGGACATCGTCGTCATCATGGCGGCGGCGCCGGGTTATGTGGACTATCTGCGCGGGGCGGTGCTGGTGCCCGTGCCGTTGCATCCGCGAAAACTGCGCGAACGGCGCTACAATCAGAGCCGGCTGCTGGCCGAATGCGCCGTGCAGGCGGCGGCGGGGCAGGCGGTGGTCGGGGAATTGCTTCGCCGCGTGCTGGATACGGAGTCGCAAACGCACTACGACCGCGCAGCGCGGCAGAAGAACCTGAAAAATGCCTTTGCTTTGGCTTCCGGCGCGTCCATTAATCCGGCCCAACGTTACCTCCTCGTCGATGATGTTTTTACCACGGGCTCCACTCTCAACGCTTGCGCGACGGTGCTCCGCCGTGCCGGCGCGCTGAACCTCGACGTCGTCACCCTCGGGCACGGCTGATTCCTGCATGACACATTTCGCGAAACCCAAGCTCTCCGCTTCCAAGAAGAAAAAGAACATCCCCGAGGGATTGTGGACCAAGTGTCCGATCTCGGAGGAGATTGTCTTCACCAAGGACCTCGAGGCCAACCTCATGGTCGTGCCGAAAAGCGGCTACCATTTCCCCATCGGCTCGCGCGAGCGGATCAAGAGCATGGTCGACGAGGGCAGCTTCGAGGAATTCGACGCCGGCGTGAAGTCGACCGACCCGCTGAAGTTCGTCGACTCGGCCGCCTATCCGGACCGCATCAAGAAATACGAGAAGGAGAGCGGTCTGCCCGAGGCGGTGATCTGCGGCCTGGGCAAGATGGACGGCATCCCGGTGTCGCTGGCCGTGATGGATTTCCGATTCTGCGGCGGCGCGATGGGCGCGGCGGTCGGCGAGAAGATCACCCGCGCCGCCGAGCGCGCGCTCAAGAAGAAAATCCCGTGCATCATCGTCAGCGCCTCGGCCGGCGCGCGCATGCAGGAAGGCATTTTCAGCCTGATGCAGATGGCGAAGACCAGCGCGGCTCTCGGCCGGCTCGCTGCGGCGCGGCTGCCCTTCCTCTCCATCCTGACCTACCCGACGACCGGCGGGGTGAGCGCCAGCTTTGCGACCCTCGGCGATGTCATCCTGGCGGAGCCGGGCGCGCTGATCGGTTTCGCCGGGGCGCGCGTCATCAAGGAGACGACCAAGCAGACGCTGCCCGCGGGTTTCCAGACGGCGGAGTTCCTGCTCAAGCACGGCCTCGTCGACCAGATTGTCAGCCGCATCGAGATGCGCGACCGTATCATCAGCCTGCTGCAGGTGCTGCATCAGCACAAATACCACGCGCGAAAGGTGGCCTCCGCCACGCCTTTCCCCCTCGCCGCGGCGAGCGGGGGCTGATCAAGCGACCCAACGTCCAACGTTCAACGCTGAACGTTCAACTGCCCAATGCCCGGACAAACGGACAAGCGCGCAGCGCCATTGGCCGACTACGCGGCGGTGACCGACTACCTCTACGTGCTCAAGGCGGGGGGCGTGAAATTCGGCATCGACCGCATGCGCTGCCTGGCCGAGGCGCTGGGGCATCCCGAACGCCGGCAGCCCGTCGTGCACGTGGCCGGCACGAACGGCAAGGGGTCGGTCGCGGCGATGCTGGAGGCGATCTTTCGCGCCGCCGGCTGGCGCACCGGCCTCTACACCTCGCCGCACCTCGTCAAGCTCGGCGAACGCGTGCAGATCGTCCGCCAGTTGCTGACCGAGGCGGAGATCACGGCCTACGCCAACGAACTGCGGCCGGTGGCAGAGCAAATCGCCGCGCAGGCCGCGGACGAGCACCCGACTTTTTTTGAGTTCATGACCGCGATGGCCTTCCTGCAATTCCAGCGGAAACGCGCCGACATCGCGATCGTCGAGGTCGGCCTGGGCGGCCGGCTCGACGCCACCAATATCGTCCAACCCGAGGTCGCGGTCATCACTTCCATCGGGCTCGACCATTGCGCGGAGCTGGGCGGCACCGTGGAGCAGATCGCCCGCGAAAAGGCCGGCATCATCAAACCCGGCCGGCCGGTGGTGATGGGCCGGCTGCCGCCCGGGGCGGAGCGCGTCGTGCGCGAAGTGGCGGTGGGGCAGGGGTCGCCGCTGCACTCGGTGCGAGAAATCTTCGGTGAGGCCATCACGGGCTATCCGTCCACCAACCTCGAGGGTGACTATCAGCGCTGGAACGCCGCCACCGCCGCGCTCGTGGCGCGGGTGATGCCCGACCGGTGGAGACTGGAGGAGAAGGTGATCGCCCGCGGTCTGCACCAGGTGAACTGGCCGGGCCGCTGGCAGCGCACGACCCTGGGCGGTCGGGCGTTGATTCTCGATGCCTCGCACAATCCCGAGGGGGCGCAGGTGCTGGAGCAGAACCTGCGGCGGCTGGTCGCGGCCACCGGCCGCCAGCCGGTCATCGTAGCCGGCGCCCTCGGCGAATTCCGGGCGCGGGCCCTGCTCGACGTGGTGCTGCGCCACGCCCGCGAAGTGCATCTCGTCGCCCCCCGCCAGGCCCGGGCGTGCAGCTTCGAGGAATTGCTGGCGCTCGTGCCTGCGGCGCAGCGGCCGCTCGTGCACCGCGGCGCGTTGGAACAAATTTTCCCCGATGCCCGCACCTGCACGATCGGCGGACCGGACGACACCATCGTGGTGACCGGCTCGATCTACGTGCTCGGCGAGGTGCTGGAGCGCATTGAGCCCGGACGCGGCGCCGGCGAGGGACGGCTGCAGGACTTCTGAGGAAAGCCTGAAACTTGAAACCTGAAAACCTGAGGCTCCGGAAACTAGGTTTCAAGTTTCAGGTCTCAGGTTTCTGGATTCTGGTTTCTCGCACTGCGCGCTTGTCTATCCCGCGGCGTGAATCATTTTGGCGGGTATGACATCCCGGTCGTTATTCGCGAAAGCCTTTCGAGGCAAACACGTGCTCGTGACCGGCGGGCTGGGATTCATCGGTTCGAACCTGGCGCGAACCCTCGTGGGTCTCGGCGCGAAGGTCACCATTCTCGACAGCCTGATTCCCGAATACGGCGGCAACCGCCACAATCTGCACGGCTTGGAGCGCAAGCTCAGCCTCAATCTTTCCGACCTGCGGGACCGGCACAGCCTGCCGGAGTTCCTGCGTGGCCAGGATTTCATGTTCAACCTGGCCGGGCAGACGAGCCACATGGACTCGATGAGCGATCCGGAGACCGATCTCGAGATCAACTGCCGCGCGCAGCTCACGCTGCTGGAGGCCTGCCGGGTGCACAATCCCCGTCTGCGGATTGTCTTCGCGAGCACACGCCAGATCTACGGCCGCCCGGAATACCTCCCCGTCGATGAAAAGCATCCGCGGCGGCCCGTGGATGTGAACGGCATCAACAAGCTCGCCGGCGAGGAATACCATCTGCTTTACAACGACGTCTACGGCGTGCCCAGCACCGTGCTGCGGCTGACCAACACGATCGGCCCCCGCATGCGCGTGAAGGACGCCCGTCAGACCTTTGTCGGGGTCTGGATCAGGGATGTCCTGCAAGGCAAGCCCATCGAGGTCTGGGGCGGCAAGCAGCTGCGCGATTTCACCTACGTGGACGATGCCGTCGCGGCGATGCTGCTGGCCGCGTCGAGACCCGAGGCGGTGGGCCGGGTGTTCAACCTCGGGGGCGTGGGCCAGATCAGCCTCCACGAACTGGCGCAAACCCTGGTGGAAGTAGCCCGGCAGGGCAGCTTCCGCGTCCGGGCCTTTCCGGCGGGCCGCAAGAAGATCGACATCGGCGATTATTATTCCGACGGCCGGCTGATCGAACAGATCCTCGGCTGGAAGCCCACCACGACCATCAAGCAGGCGCTCTACCGGACCCTGGCGTATTACCGCAAAGAGCTGCCGCACTACCTGTGATGCTTTACAGGAGGTAACGGAGAGAACTGAGAGAGATGCATCTGTTGTTTAAAAAGGCTAACGGCCTGACCGAGCAGATCATCGGAGCCGCGATCGAAGTGCACAAAGACAAGGGTGCGGGTTTGGTAGAATCGATTTATGAATGGTGTCTGTTGCGCGAGCTTGAGCTACGGCATCTGCCCACCGAGTCACAACGGATGGTTCGCATCAGTTACAAGGGATTCGTCCGCGAGGAACCTCTGAGATTTGACGTATTGGTCGATGGCTGCGTCTTGGTCGAAGCCAAGGCGGTTGAGTCTGTTCTCCCCATCCACAAGGCACAGCTTTTGAGCTACATGAAACTGCTCGATGTCCCGGTGGGTTTGTTGATTAATTTCAATACCTCAAAATTGGTGGACGGTGTTTCCCGACTCATTCTGCCCGGCGCCAATCTTTAACTCCGTTCTCTCCGTTACCTCCTGTGAGTAATTCCAAAATCCTCCCCGCCGATCCCCAAGCCGGCTACCTCGCGGCCCAGACCGAGATCGACGCCGCCGTCCTGCGCGTGCTCCGGAGCGGCCAATACATCCTCGGTCCGGAGGTCGAGGCCTTTGAAAAGGAATTCGCGGCCTGGCTCGGCACCGCCGGCGCCGTGGGGGTCGCCAACGGCACCGACGCCCTCGAACTGGCTCTCCACGCCACGGGCATCGGGCCCGGCGACAAGGTCGTCACCGTGGCCAACACCGTCACGGCCACGGTCGCGGCCATCGGCGCGACGGGGGCCAAGCCGGTCTTTGTCGAGGTCGAGCCCGGAACCCTGCTCATGGACCTTGCGGCGCTGGAGACGATGCTGACCGAGCTGCGCGACCCGAAGATCAGGGCGGTGGTGCCGGTGCATCTCTACGGCCAGGCGGTGGACCTGCCACGGCTGATGGAACTGGCGTCCCGCCACAACCTGATCGTCGTCGAGGATTGCGCCCAGGCGCACGGCGCGGCGGTCGGCGGCAAAAAGGCCGGCACCTGGGGGCAGCTGGCTTGTTTCAGTTTTTATCCCACCAAGAATCTCGGTGCGCTCGGCGATGGCGGCGCGGTGGCGGGCAGCGATTCCATCCTGCTGGAGAAGGTGCGGCTGCTCCGCCAATACGGCTGGCGGAAGCGCTACGTGAGCGACTCGCCCGGTCGCAACAGCCGGCTCGACGAACTCCAGGCGGCGATCCTGCGCGTGAAGCTGGTCCGGCTGAAGCCGGAGAACCGGCAGCGCGGCCATCTCGCACAGCAATACCTGGCCGGACTGAAGGACACCCCGCTCAAGCTGCCGGTGGTGGCGGAAGGCCGCACGCACTGCTGGCACCAGTTTGTCGTCCGCACGCCGCGCCGCGACGAGCTCAAGGCGCATCTGGAGAAGCTGAACATCCTCAGCGGCATTCTCTATCCGGTGCCGATCCACCGCCAGCCGGCGTATCACGACGCCACCCTTTCGCTCCCGGTCACCGAACAGGCCTGCGCCGAGGTGCTGTCCCTGCCGCTGCATCCCGGTCTGACCAGCGAGGATGTCGCCCGCGTCACCCGCGAGGTCACGGGATTCTTTCGCACACCCTGAGCAGGGTTACAGACGATCCCGCGGGTTTTTAGAACTTCGGCCACCAGCGGCCAATCGTGCCACAATAGGCTTCATAGTTGGGGCCGAAGGTCCGCCGCAGCGTCGGCTCCTCGTGAACAATGACGAAAAGGTGCATGACGAGGATGAACAGGCCTGCGTAGCCCAGGAGCGGGAGCGACTGGTAGAAGAGCGCTGCGCCGGTGAGCGCCAAGCCGGCGCCAATATACATGGGATTGCGCACAAAGCGGTAGGGGCCCCGCACCACGAGCCGGCGAGGGGGGTCGAACGGCGCCGGTGTGCCTTTGCCCGGAAACACGAAGGTGAAAATGCACCACAGGGCGATGACTGCGCCCGCGCCCGTCCCAATCATGCCGCAGACCTGCCACACGCCAATTTGAGGAACCGGAGTGAGACCGGACCGCGCCAGCACCCTTGCCGGCAGGAAAACGAGCAGAAAGCCGATGAACAGCGTGGAATAGGCCGCCGCGCGGATAAGGATCCACATGCATCAGGATCGTCCTGCTCCAACCAACCGTCAAGTTCCCGCGCTGGGTCGATATCCCGAACCTTGCTTCGGCGGTGTAGCCGAGAGCGTGAGCGAGTGGACGGGGAACCGCTCGCTTACGCTCGCAGCTACCAGAATCGGAAACCGCGCCGAATAGGTTACGCGTCAGTCTTGGCGGTCTTTCCAGCGCTGATCGGCGAGCACCACGGATTCCGCCACTTGCCGGTCAGGGATCGACCAGTAGATCCTCAGCAATCGATTCCTTTCTTCCTCCGATACCACGGTGAAGCCGTTTTTTTCGTAAAACTGAACGGCCCAGGTCGCCGCTTTCCACGCGCCGATCAGG
>JAYVZM010000332.1:0-3804 GCA_043783345.1 Verrucomicrobiota bacterium | reverse complement strand
TCTCGCCCACGGCGTCGCGGAGGCTCGACACCTGCACGGACTCCCACACCTGGCCGACGTCGGCCCGCTGGCTCACCAGTTCACCGCGCCATTCCCGGGAGGCGCGCACCGTCGCCAGCATGGCGTCGTAGGACGACTCGTTGGGGTGCCCGTCGCGCAGGATGTTGGTGTTCTGGTCCAGGATGTCCTCGAGGGTGCGGCCGGAGGTCTCGGTGTATTTCGGGTTCACGTATTGCACGCGGCCCTCGGCATCGGTGATGACAATGGCCACGGGCGACTGCTCGACGGCCGACGAAAGCTTCAGGTATTGCGCCTCGGCGATGCGCAGCTTCGTGATGTCGCGCCCGACGGCGCGGAGGCCGAAAATCTTCCCGGTGTCGTCGCGCAGCGGGGTTTTTTCCCAGGAGAACCAGCGCCAGCCCTGGGCGGTGTCGCAGCGGAGCTCGCGCATCGCGCGGTAGGGCGGGTGTTCGAGTTCCCGGGTGACGTTGGCCAGCGCGGAGCGGTCAGCGGCGTGGACGATCTCCAGAAACGGGGTGCCCGGCCACTCGGCGGCGGCGCGGCCAAATTTGCCCGCGAAGGCCGGATTGACGGCGAGCAAGCGGCCTTCCAAATCGAGGCAATACGCCGGGTCGGCGCTATGGGCCCAGGGGCCGAGCAGCGCATCGAAGAATGAAGTCGGGTTCGCCGCCTCCATGGGCGCGCTGGAAGAAAGGGGCATGATTGGTGATATCTTTAATCGGTTGCATCCGGCCGGACTTTAACCCCCCCGGCATGGCCGAGGATTGCCCATTCTCGGCTAAATTTGAGTTGGGGTAGGCCAGCGAGCTAGCTCGCGCCCCGGCGGACGATTCAGCGCGAGCCCCACGACAGGCTCTGGGTCCTGAGCTTGTAGAACGGACAAGCTCCCGGGCCCATTCACCCCGTGGCCAGCAAGCGCGGCACGACCGCGGTGTCCGAACGGGCGTAGGCCGGAACCATGTGGTGGGCCAGATGGAGAGCCTGGTCGGTGCGCCGGATCTCCGTGCCCAGTTCCGTGAGCTTCTCCTGGATAAAGGCGGCATGCCGGTCGCTGCATTCGAGCAGCGCCCTGACCCGCGGCTGATAGTCGGAAACCCCGGCCAGATCGGCCATCGCGACGAGCTCTTGCACCAACGGTTCGGCCCGCTCCCGGGTCTCCACCGCCAAATCAAAATAGCCGGCGCGCAAATACATGCCTTCCTGCGCGACCAGTTCGTCGAGCGCAACGAGGAGGCGGGACGCCTTTTGGCCGGGTGTTTCCATGGTCAGGCGACGCCGCGAAGGGGCTCGTTGGAGAGGCTGCAGTTCTGCTTGGTGAGCATTTCGGCCCAGCCGGCGCGCAGTTCACCGATCAACCGCTCGACTTCGATGACCGGAGCGACCTGCTTGCGCATGTTGGCCTCGAAGAGGCGGCGGTTGTAATATTCGTAGACCTGCTCGAGGGTCGCGGCCACTTCCCCACCCGCCTCGAAATTCAGGCCGCTCTGCAGTTCGCCAATGATGGCCTGCGCCTTGAGCAGCTGCTGGTTGATGACCTGCAGGCGGGCGACATCATCCTCGGGGCGGGTGAAGGCCTCGCGGGTCATGGCGAGGGCGCGCAGGGCGCCGTCATAGAGCATCAGCACGAGCTGCCCCGGGCTGGCCGTCAGCACGGCATTGGAGCGGTAGGTCCGGGCGTAACCTTGGGCGAGCATGGTGGTGCTCAAGAGGCGTCTTCGGACAAATCGGGGGAATTGACGATGGCCGCGCTGATCTGGCGGATGATGTCATCCGAGGGATAGGCGGGATCGGCGGCGAGCGCGCGGGCGCGTTCGACCACCTCGGAGCGGACTTCCGGCACCTGCTGGAGGCTGGTGCGCAGGACGCCCGCCTTGTCGATGTGGATCTGGTCAGTCGGCTCGCGGGAAGCCCGGGAGGCCGAGGGAGTGGCAGCCGCTGCGATCGCATCGTTGCGCGCAGAGGGGGAAGAGGAGGACGCGGAATGTATCATGGGTTCAGGTCTGAGGAACGGTCAGCCGCTGACAGGAGTCTTCGATACAGGGAACGCCGTTGGTTGAATACCGGATTAATCGGCCCGGAGAGCATGGACTTTAACAAAATAGGCATGGGGGGTTTCACCGGGGTGGCAGGGTGTTGAACGTCGCCGCCGCGACATAAGTCGCGAATTTGTTGGGGCTTTGCAGGGCGCCATGGCCCGCGTTCATCGGAATGCCCGCGGGATCGGCCGCCGCGAAATAGCGCCGCACGCTGTTGCTGACCGCGGGATCGTCGGCCGAGAAAACCTCGTCGAAAGTCCAGACCAGCCGGGTCTGCTCCACCGTCGCCAGCTTGGCGCGCACGCCCAGGGCCAGCGGACGATAGGCCCGGAAGGCGGTCAGGTCGACAAACAGCACAGCGTCGGCGCCAAATTCGCGGCCGAGAACCGCGAGAAAATCGTGGGGCAGCGCCGCGGCGGAGGAATATTCGGGCGCACCGAACCGGCGCTGGCATTCCGCGCGGGAAAGGCGCACGACTTCGAAGCGGAGCTGACGCTGCAGCTCGGAGGCGAAAACCTCCTCCAGCGCGGCGGTCGTCTCCGGCGGCATGATGGTGCCGCCGCAGACGGGCAACAGGAGCACGCGGCGCAGGCCGGTTGGCAGTTGCGGCTCGGCCCAGAAGCTGGCCGGCGTGAAATATTGCGTCTCGCGCAGGTCGTCCGCGATCCCCTCGCGGGTGGATACGCAGCCGGCAGCCAGGAGGAGCGCCGCGCCCCCGAGGATCCGGGCGGGCAGCCGCTGCAGAATGGAGCGGGAGGACAGGTTCATCACTTCGTAGTGCTGCTCGTGATGCCGAAGGCCTTGTCCAGCGCGCTGGACTGGGTTTGCAGTCGGGATTGCGCGGTTTCCATCGCGATGAAGCTGTTGGTCAGGATTTGCTTTTGCTGGTCGAGGCGGCGCTGGATATTGGCCATCTGGACGTCCAGATCGTTGTTCGTCTTGGTGAACCGCGCCTGCTGGTCGCCGTTCGCGGTGCTGATCTGGTCGATGAAGGTGCCCAATGCCGCCGTCAGGCCCGTGCCGGAGGTCTGGAAAAACTGGGCCACGTCGCCGGCCTTGTCCCGCAGCGCGGTGTCGAGCTTGGTGCCATCCTTGATCTCCAGCTGGCTGGTGCCGGTCTTGAAATCGATGCCCAGGTTTTCCAAGCGGCTGATCGTGCCGGAGAGTCCGGAAATGGTGGCAAACGCCTTGGATCGGAGGGAATCGGCCCAGCTCTGGACCTCACGGTTGTCGGTCAGGATCGCGGTCGTGACCTTGCCGTTCGCCGAGGTGATCTTGGTGTTGTCGTCGACGTAGCTCTGCACCGCGTTGAAGCTCGCGACAAAGCCCTCGATGACGGAGCGCATGCCCGCGGTGTCGCCGCTGACATTGACCGTCTGGGTCGACTCGGTGTCCACCGTGACGTTCAGGCCCGTGATCCCGTGCACCGAGGCGTCGAGCGTGTTGCTGGCGCTCGTCAGGGTGCTGCCGTTGTTGACGGTAAACAGGGCGTTTTTCCCGCGCACCAGGGCGGAACCGCTGGTCAGGCCGAGGGCGTCCATCAGCCCGCCGGGTGCGTCGGTGACCGTGATGCCGGTGTCGCCCGTGACGGAGTTGGCGAGCGTGATGCGATCGTTCGCTCCATCGTAGCTGGCGGTGACGCCGGCGCTGGACCGATTGATGCGCTGGAGCAAGGCGCTGAGCGAATCGGTGTTGACGTTGTAGCTGATGCTGACGCCGTTGAGGGAAAAGGTGCTGTCGCCCGCGG
>JAYVZM010000331.1:0-3819 GCA_043783345.1 Verrucomicrobiota bacterium | reverse complement strand
GCCCGCGGGTGTTGGACGCGAGGATGGTGGCAATGGTGTCCGCCGTCTTCACCGGGATGGTCGACTTCTCGACGATGATCTTGCCGCTCTCGGCGTGCTCGGCGATGGTGCGGGCCACGGACTCGATGAAACGCAGGTCGGCCGCACGGCCGGCGCCGACCCCGTAGGTCTTGGTCGGCGTGTTGACCGCCACAAAGATGATGTCGGCCTTCTTGATCTGTCCGGCCACGTCCGTGGAGAAAAACAGGTTGCGGCCGCGCGCCTGGCTCACGACCTCGTCGAGACCCGGTTCGAAAATCGGCAGGTTGCCGGCGTTCCAGGCCGCGATGCGGGCGGCGTTCATGTCCACCACCGTCACGGTGATGGCGGGACATTTCAAGGCGATCATGGCCATGGTCGGCCCGCCCACATAACCGGCCCCAATGCAGCAGATGTTCATAATAAGAAAGTGGCCGATTTGTGCCGCCACCGGGTCTGCCCGGCAACCATCAAATGGCGGCGGGACTGCCAGTCCCGCGGGTTCTAATATTCGCCGTCCACGTTCCGCGGGGCTGGCAGCCCCGTCGCCACTGTTCGTCCTATGCCCCAAAAAACCGGGCATAATTAGCCCCGGCTTTGGCGGCAAAAAAGGCCCTCAGGCCGGGCTCGGCGCGGGAGCGCCGGCCGGGCCGGACGACTCCTGGAGCGTGGATTTGTCCGCGGGGGTGCCCGCGTCCCCCGCCAGCTTCGGCGGCTTGGCGCTGACGATGGGCGTGCGGATTTCGCCGTGCTTGATGATTTCCAGCACATGCTTGCCCTCGATCGTCTCGTGCTCGAGCAACGCGGCGCCGATCTTGTCCAATGATGCACGGTTCTCCGTGATGATCTGCTGCGCCCGCTTATACTGGGCATGCAGGATGTCGGAAATCGCCGTGTCGATCTTGCGGGCCGTATCCTCGCTGACATGTTGCGAGCGTGTGATGTCGCGGCCGAGAAACACCGTGTCCTGGTTGTCGCCCATGGCCACCGGTCCGAGGTCGCTCATGCCGTAGTCGCAAACCATGGCCCGGGCGATCCGGGTGGCCTGCTTGAGATCACCATAGACGCCATTGCTGAAGTCGCCCGTCACCATTTCCTCGGCGATTCGCCCGCCCATCGCCATCGCGATCTGGTTGAGCAGTTTTTTCTTCGGCTGGGTCAGGATGTCCTTGGTCGGAAGATAGGTCGTGCTGCCGAGGCTCTGGCCGCGCGGGATGATGGTGACCTTGTGCACCGGCATCGTGCCGTCATCGAGCACGGCCTGCACGATGGCGTGGCCGGCCTCGTGCCAGGCGACGAGCCGCTTCTCGGCATCGTCCATCACGCGGCGGCGTTCGCGGCCCCACAGCACCTTGTCGCGGGCCTCGTCGACGTCGGTCATTTCGACCTTCTTCTTGCCGCGGCGGGCGGCGAGCAACGCCGATTCGTTCAAGAGGTTCGCCAGCTCCGCGCCGGACAGGCCCGGTGTGCCGCGGGCGATGACGCTGAGATTCACGTCCTCGGAGAGGGAAATTTTGCGGGCGTGCACGCGGAGGATTTGCTCGCGGCCGATGATGTCCGGCAGGTCGATGTAAACCTGGCGGTCGAAGCGCCCGGGACGCAGCAGCGCGCTGTCGAGCACGTCAGGCCGGTTGGTCGCCGCGATGATGATCACGCCTTCCTGCGTGTCGAAGCCGTCCATCTCGACCAGCAGCGAGTTGAGCGTCTGTTCGCGCTCGTCGTTGCCCCCGCCGAGGCCGGCGCCGCGCTGGCGGCCCACCGCGTCGATTTCGTCGATGAAGATCAGGCAGGGCGCGTTCTTCCGGCCCTGCTCAAACATGTCGCGCACGCGGCTCGCGCCGACGCCGACGAACATCTCCACGAAGTCGGAACCGCTGATGGAAAAGAACGGCACGTCGGCCTCGCCGGCAATGGCTTTCGCGAGGAGCGTCTTGCCCGTGCCGGGGGGGCCGACCATCAGGATGCCCTTCGGAATGCGGCCGCCGATCTTCTGGAATTTTTTCGGGTCCTTGAGGAAGTCGACCACTTCGCTGACCTCCTCCTTGGCCTCGTCGCAGCCGGCCACGTCGGTGAAATTGATCCGGTCTTTCTCGCGGGTGAGCATCTTGGCGCGGCTCTTGCCGAAACTGAGCGCCCCCTTGCCCGCCTGCCGCAACTGGCGGACGAAAAGAAAATAGAGCAGGCCAATGACGATGACGAAGGGCAGGATGTTGATCAGCAGGTTCGTCAGCACCGTCGTCGCCGGTTTTTCCGTGAACGCCTGGGTTTTCTGCAACCGCTCGAGGCTGGCGTCGGTCAGCCGGCCGGACGCGATGAACGGCTTGGGCGTGTTGCTCTCGTTCTTCGGGGTGGAAGGATTGATGCTGCCGGTCACTTCCGACCAGTCGCGACCGCCGGTGGCATCCGGCCGGATGGTGCCGTCCGACACCTGGCCCTGCTCGGCCAGTTCCACGACTTGCTGGATTTTCAACCGGACCGGTTCAGCCGTGCGGCTGGGATTCAAATAAAGCAAAGCGACCAGCACCCCGATGCCGACCACCCAGAAGAGGATCATCTTGATCGGAAATCCTTCCGGCGGGATGCTTTTGAGTGGGCGGCGCTTCTTGTGGTCTTCGTTGTCGGACATGTGTAAATTAGAGTGGTCGGGCAAGGTGTAGGTTCCGCCCGGATATGTCAAACGCCCGGGCGTGCGAAAATAACCTTCAGATCGGAACCGCCCGTCCCTTCTGAAAGCTCAGCTGGCCCTGCGCGATCACGGCAAAGCCTTTGCGCCCCAAGCTGAACCGGGTCGGCCGGCCGCGCTCGACCGCTGCCAGCAGGATCTCGAATCCCTGCCGCGACAGATCCGTGGGCTGCCGCTGCGCCAGGAGCCAGCGGTGCAGCGCCCGGCGCACGAGTGCCCGCGGCCTCCCGGCCAGCGCCCGCAACTTCAACCGCCGGTCGCGACCGAGCGGCGCCAGCACCTGCACCCACGTTTCCAAGGCCTGCTCGTCTTCCTCCAGCCTCTCGCGCGACAGGGCCGCGCCCGCCAGGACATCGCGCCCGGCCGCTTCGCTCCAGACCGGCAGCACGGCGTGCCGGACGCGGTTGCGAAAATGATCCCCGCGCGCGTTCGACGAGTCCTCGCGCCAGTCGAGCCCGGCCTCGCGCAGCGCGTCCACCAACCCGGCTTTCTTGACGGTCAGTAAAGGCCGCAGATGCACGCGCCCATCTCCCGCCAGCTGCACCGGGCGGGGCGCCGCCAGCCCGCCGGTGCCGCTCCCGCGCGCCAGCCGCATCAGCATGCTCTCGGCAATATCGTCCTGCTGGTGCGCGAGCCACAGCGCCCGGCAGCGCAGCCGCTTCATCTCCCGCGCAAAAAATCCATGGCGGGCCGCGCGAGCCTCGGCCTCGCTCGCACCCTTGTGCCGGCCGGCCCACCGGCCCACGCGCAGCCGCACCCCGAGCGCCGCACACACGCGCCGGCAGAATTTCTCATCGGCCGTGGACTCCTTCCCGCGCAACCGATGATTGAAATGCAGAACCACCAGTCTTTCCCTCCGCTCCGGCCAGTGTGCCCATAGCAGCAGCAGCAACGCCAGCGAATCGGCCCCGCCGGAAAACGCCGCGCCCCAGATCTCGGTTTTGCGCCGCTTCGCCGCCCACGCCAGCACCGCGGGATGCAGCCGGGCGAGAGGCAGCGCTGCCCCCACCTGGGCGGCTTTGCCAGGCCAATTGGCCGCGCTCTTTTTCTTGGTTTTCATTTTGTAGGAGCCTGCTTGCAGGCGATCAGGATCAACGAATCGCCTGCAAGCAGGCTCC
>JAYVZM010000330.1:0-9636 GCA_043783345.1 Verrucomicrobiota bacterium | reverse complement strand
GCCCTGCATCCCGATGCGGCTTATCCTAAAAGCGTGATTAGGATTATGGCTTCTTGGATTTCTCCGCGATGACGCGGTAATAGGTCTCGACGGCCTCGCGGTATTCGTCGGGGATGGGTTGGGAGAGGCCTTTGTTGATGTCCTCGGCGAGCTTCGGCGGGAGCTTGCCCCAGCCGCCGCGTTTCAACTCGACTAGCTCGGGCACGGCTCCGGCGGGTCCACCCGTCGGGGCACCGGCACCGCCCTTGGATTCGGCCATCTGGCTCATCTTCGGCGGCATACCTTTGAATGAAGCCGGCATGGGTGGGGTGCGGGCAAGACGGGCCTCGGCCATCGCAGCCTGAGCCATCGCGGCCATCGGACTCGGTGGCCCCGGAGGACCGGGTGGCCCAGGGGGTCCGGGAGGCGCTGGTGGACCGGGCGGGCCGGGAGGACCGGGAGGGCCGGGAGGTGCCGGCGGGCCGGGAGGCGCCGGGGGGCTGGGTGGCGAAGGTGGCGACGGCGGGGTGTTTTGCGCGAGGGCAGGTTGGGCGGCTTGCGCCTTGAGTTGCTCGGCGAGCGCATCGAGGGCGCGGGCCATTTGCTGCTGCTGGGCCGGGCTGGGCGGCGGCGGTGCGCCGGGACTGCCAGGCTTGGGCGGACCTCCGCCGGGTTTCCCGCCCTTGCCGTCCTTGGGCGGACCGCCTTTGCCATCCTTCGGAGGACCACCTTTGCCGTCCTTGGGCGGGCCACCCTTGGCATCTTTGGGCGGACCATCCTTGGGCGCGGAAGGTTTCGGCGGCTGCGTGGCGGCTTTCAGGGCCTCGGCGTTTTTTGCGAGTTCCTTGTTCGCCTGATCCACGGGGGCCTTGGCCTGCTCGGCCTGCTTGGCTTTTTGCAAAGCCTCGTCGGCCTTGGGCACATCCTGCTTGGCGGTCTTGGCGATTTCCTCCGCCAGCTTCTTCAGCATCTCGCCGTTCTCTTTATTCTCCAGCCGCTTTTGATGGTCGGCGGCGCGGTCCACGTCCTTGGCCGCGTCCCTGGCGTTTTGTTCGATGGGTTTCTGGTCGAGCGCGGCCAGCGCCAGATTGCGATTCTCCGGCGGCTTCTCGGGAAGCTTCGCCAGGGCCTGCGCCTGCTCGGCAAACATGCGCGCGGCGGCGTCGGCCTGCTGCGCGGCTTCGATGGCCTTGGTCGCGTTCTGCTCGGTCAGCGTGGCCTGCGCCAGCGCCTGCTGGAAATGGGTCTGCTGCGGCCCGGCCTTGGGTGCCTCGGGCCGGGCGCGATCCGCGGCCTGGTGGACCTCGCCACGGGCTGGGTCTTCCTGTCCGATAAACGCGCCCGCCTTTTCGCTGACCAGCTTCGCTTCCTTCAGCACGTCATCGAGCTTCTTCGCACTCTCCATTTTCCGCGCGGCCTCCACGATGAGATCCGCCAGCGACACGGCTGCGGTCGCGCGCTCGACGGCCAGCTTCGCTTTCTCGAGCACCGGCGGATTGGCCGCCTGCTCGGAAGCCTTTTGAGTCGCGTCCGCCGCGGCCTTGGTTTCGCGGGCCATCGCCGCCGCCACGCGCGCGGCTTCCAGCGCGGTCAGTTTCGCCCGCGGGTCTTTTTCCTTGTTCGCCATGTCGCCCACCTTGTTCAGCACTTCGGTTTGCTTCGCCTTGGCCTTGTCGATCAGATCCTTCGCGGTGTTCAGCGCGTTGTCGGAAATGTCCTTCAACTCGTCCCGCATCTTGTCGCTCTCGGCATCGGTCAGCTTCTTCTCCAAGTCCTTGAGCCGGTCCTCGGCGGATTTCTCCGCGAGGGCACCGATCTCGGCGGCGTTTCTGTCCCGTTCGTCGAGCGCATCCTTGGTGGCCTGATCCTCCTGCTTCCGCAATTCCTCGCGGGTCTTCGCCACATCTCTCCCCTGTTCGAGCGCCGCGTAGTGCGCGCCGATGAGCGTCAGCGCGTCCACGATTTTCTGCTCCTGCTCCACGGCGCGATCGAGGTCCATTTTTTGCATCCCGGCCTGCTCGTCCTCGGTGGTCTTGCGCAATTCCTCCTCCGCCTTGGGCGGCGGGTTCTGGAGCGTCGCCAGCATGTCGTCGGCGTCGCGCATGCGGTCGCGTCCGTCTTTTTTCAAAATGTTCTGCTCGTTGGCTTCGGCGCGGATCAGATCCTTGAGCGACTCGATGCGGAGATTGATCGCCTGCTGCCGGCCGAGCTGCGGCTGGGCCTCGGCCTTGTTGTCCCCAGGCTTGGCTGTCTCGGCTTTCGCCGCGTGCTGCGCGGACACGACTTTCAGCTCGGCCTCCTCCTTCGCGATGCTGAGCGCCAGCTCGCTGATTTTCGGCGTGAGCTTCGCGAGATTTTTCCGCGCCTCCTCGATGGGCTTCTGCAACATGGCGAGCGCGGTCTTCATTTTGCCCGCCATCGCTTCCACCTCGCTGCGCATGCTCTCCGGCGGACGCGCGAGATTTCTCCGCGCGACCATTTCCTTCATCAGCGCGTCGAAGGTCGGGCTGGCGGGGATGACGCCGATGAACGACGTCAGCTCGTCCACGGCCTTGTCCGCCGCGGCGTCCTTGAGGCGCAGGCGGTTGAGCTGCGACGGCGCCATGTAGAGGCGCGTGGCGATCCAGCCCCAGTCGCGCGAGGCCGTCGTGCGGGCGTGCGGGGCGCGCACTTCCCAGCGCTCCACGGCGGTGAACGCGGTGAGTCCGTCGAGCAATTCCTGCAGGTTGTGCCCGGTTTCCAAAAGCCGCAGGCACTGGTCGAGTTCGTCGAGGCGCGCGGAGGTTTTTTCCGGGCCGTCGGTGCGGGAAAGGGCGTGCGTGTTTTGCAGCGCCACGGTCGCGCGGCGCAGGTCGGCGACGAAGGCGTTGTCGGCCACGGCGCGCACTTCCTCGAAGTCGGCGTGGGCTTTGAAAATGTCGGCCTGCGCCGCCCACCGGGCGTCGATCAAGGCGGCGCGATCCTCGGCGGAGAGCTTGTCCAGTTTCTGCATCGTGTCCCGTTCCCCGCGCAACCGGTCAATGCCGGCCGCGACCGCCTCCAGCCGGTCGGAGAGATTCCGATGCGCGAAGGCTATGAGTTCCGGGGCTGGAATGTATTTGTCGAAGGGCCGCTGGCCGAGGGCCTGCGCGGTGTTCGCGTGTTGCGAGCGTTCATCAATGCCGGTGCCCTGCGTGATGGCGCTGACCTGCCCGTGGATGCCGTCGCGGACGCCCTTGAGGTGCTGGGCGAGATTTTCCTTCGGGAGTTCGACGAGGCTGGCCTCCAGCCGGTCGCGCTCGCGGATGAAAAAATCGCCGTTCACCCGGTCGCCGATGTCCGCCCTGGTTCCCCCGCCCGCTTTGATCGCGAGCATGATGGCGTCGAAACTCTTGGTCAGATTGAGCACCGTGCGCAGACGGGTCACGACGCGGGCGAACTCCTCGGGCGTCGTGCTGATCGCGAGGATCTGGCCGATGCGGTCGAGATCTTCGCGGAGGAAAATGCCGAGTTCGGCGATGCTGTCGATCTGCTCGGCGGCAACGTTGAACTGGCAGGTGACGAGGGCCAGCGTGGTCAGGTTGGTCAGGCGCGTGGTGGCGTCGTGCAACTCGCGCATGAGTTCGCGCTGGCCCGGCGCGGCGGGACTGGCGCTGAGGATTTCGAAAACCTTGCGCGCGTGCTGTGCCTCGCCGCTGTGGATGCGGCTGAGGAGCCGGCCGAAGAGGACGAGGTCGGCGCTCTCGTGGTTCGCCGGGGCCTCGCGGAGCGGGGCGTTGAGCGCCGTCCAGGCCAGGCCCAGCTTGGCGTCGTAGTCGGTGTAGGCGGCGGCAAACGCTGTCAGCATCAGCTTGCACGCGGCATCGCCGTCCTCGGTCTGGTCGAATTTGAGGCGGGCGAGGCGTCCGGCTTCGCCCAGCGCGGTGCCGACGGCAGCGAGCGCTTTCACGGCTTCGAGCAGCGCCTTGCGGCTTTCCAGCATGGTCAGGCGCTTGATGTCGAAACCCTCGGCGACCACCATGATCTGGAGCGGGCGCGTCTCGGCTTTGCTGCCCTTGAGGTCGGTGACGATCAGCTTGGTGGTGATCATGTCGGTGGCCTTCACGCCTTCCGTCGAGAGATCCCAGGCGCGCTCCACGCGCGCCTTCGTGCCGCCCGCGATTTTCATCGGGACTTCCTTCCACGGCCCGTCATTCACTTTCAAAACCTGCACGACCTGGGCGAGGCCGATGTCATCGCTGGCGATGCCGACGAGCTTCACCAGTTCGTTCGCCGGCGAAACAAGGTCTTTCTGCGGCTCCTCGAATTCGATGGCGGGCAGCAGGTCGGCGGCGGCGCGCAGCTCATACTCGGGGCTGAACTTGTTTTCAAAACCCGTCTTCGCGGCTTTCAAAGAAACCCGATACGTCCCCGAGGACGACAGCGGGATGCGCGCGCTCATCCGTCCGTCGGACAGCGCCACGAGCGGGATTTCGGTCACCGCCTTGCCGCGATCCACGAGCAGCCTGCCGCTTTCCACCTTCTGGTTGGCTTTGATTTTCAACTCCACCTCGGTGCCCTCCATCGCCGCCAGTCCGCCGCTTTCCTCGTTCACGATCTTGTCGGGAAATTTCGCGTAGGCGGGAAAGTGATAGGTCTTCTCGAACGCGATCTCGTGCGGGCGCGCGGCGGCGGTGAGCGTGTAGTATTTGGTGCGCCCGTCGCCGGCCTGCATCCGGTAGGTCACGCTCTCGCGGCCGACCTGGATGGTCGTGGCAAATTGGTTGCCGGACAGCGGCGTCATGTCCGAAACGCGGCGACCTACGGTGGCGCTCTGCACTTCCACCTTCGCGGTTTTGCTCACCTGTCCCCGCAGTTCCACCCGCACCCGCACCGCGTCGCCGTGCGCCACGGTCTGGTTGGGATCCACCGGCTCGATGATGACGAACTGCGTGCCGGACACGCTGTCGAAATTTCCGCCCGGCAGCAGCGCGCGCAGGAACAGCGTGCCGAAGCGGTTCCTGCTCACGAGCACCAGGCCCATGACGATCACGACGATCACCGCCGCCACCGTCGCGTAGCGTTTGATCAGCGCCACCGGCAGCAGCGAAGTCACCTCCAGGCCCTGCATGCGCGCGGCGACATCCGACTGCAACAGCCCGCGGAATTGCTCCGAATCAAACACGTCGCCCTGGGTGCGGCCCAGCTCGACGGCGGAGAGCAAATCCTCGCGCAGCTTCGGCTCGGCGTGCTCCACGAGCCGCGCGATCTGCCGTTCGTCGGGCGCGTGCAGGAGTTGCTGCACGCATTGCCGCCAGGCGATCCCGAGCACCGCCGCGTAGGCCACCGCGCTGAGCACCCAGCGAATCCAGTCCGGCAGCAGCGGAATGAAAAAGTCCACGACCGCGACCACGATCATCGTGGCGAAGAGCATGGCCACGGCGGCGAAAACCCCGCGGACAATAATCAGACTCCGCCGGCGGCGCGCGAAGTCCTGGAGCTTTTGCAGGATGATGGGATCGAGATGGGAACTCATGGGGCGGCGGCAGTCTGGGGCGGTGGATACAGGACACCAATCAGTGGGTCGTTGAAATCTTTGGGCTTTTCTTCCGCGCCCGCAGCTCCCCGGCACCACTCGTCTGGGAGGGAGTCAAATGCGGCGGCTCATCCCGACGATCATTGCCCTGCCATCCACAACGCCGATCCGAACCCGGTTCACTGCTCGCACCAGTTAACGTGGAAACCATTCACAGAGTTGATTCCGCAGGCGAAGGAAAGCTTTGTCTGCGCATTTCGATAGGCTGATTTTTTCGGCTATTCGCTGATAGAGAGCGGATGATCGTGGTGTTCCGGCGACCTTCAACGCTGCCTCTATAGCCTCCTTTGGGCGGGTAGGCTTGTCGTTTGCGTCGAAAGTGTAGCCTTCGTCGCGAAGCCACTCTCGAAGACGTTTTCCTGAGCGCCATTCGATTACTTCCTCAACGGCGTTGTCTGAACCCCAAATCCACACGTCCACCTCGGGTTCTATCACCACCGACTTAGCTGAGCTTCGCCAGATCGATTTCAACCGCGAATCCAACTGCGTTTCCAATGCTCCGGCGTTCGGTAACTCGCTGCCACTTCCCTCAAAATCCAATACTAACAGTGCATGCCTGAAACGGCGATGCTCCCGGGCCAGCGCGTCGGGACCCGTTTTTCGAACACCGCCATCCCGGCCTGGATGAACGCGAAACTCAAATTCGATCGGAACGATTCCAAGTGCCTCCGGTCGCCCCAATGCGCCTTTCAGTGCAAAATGGGCGTTTTTGTCCGCAACTAACAGAACGAGATCCTTCATTCGGTGCGTTAGCTAAGAATTCCCATGGCGAACAAGACCCCCAAGTCAGGCTCGCCCTTTTTCCAGTCCCGAAGCGCTGGATGTCGGTCTCCCGAAACGATGTCCGTCGCACCTGCTGCGTCCTTGGCGAAACAGAGCACATCGCGCGCCTCCAGCATGTTCAGCGCAACCGGGCTATGGGTCGCCACCAGCACCTGGCTTCGATAAATTGAGGATAGCGATTGCAAAACCGTTTCTATGGCACGGGGATGTATTCCGTTCTCCGGTTCCTCAATGAGGAAAGTGCCTTCCAAGTCTGGTAGATACGCGGGAATGGTCAGCGCCAACAGGCGCAATGTTCCATCCGAGGCAAGCCATGAAGGAACCTTTGCTCCATTCGAGTATTCGATGATGAGGTATCGGTGTTTGTCCTCCGGTCTCTCGAACGTATCGACATCTTTGACGTCCTCCAAGGCTGTCTGCACATGAGCGAGCCAGGCGTGAAAACGCTTCTCGTTCTTTCGCAACTCCGCAATGATCCATGGCAGATTCGAGCCGTCCGTTTGGAAGCGCTGGCGCAACCCGGGAGGACTGGGCTGCTTGATCACCTGGCTGTTTAATACGAACGCCTGAACACCCTTCTCCAAGAGATCGCGAAACCAGCTACTAACCGGAAAGCTATCCGTGTCTGCCGGAAGATTGGCGAGCGCAGATTTACTTCGACCAAGCTTGAATGACGGCGTGTAGGAAGGACGTCCCTCGGGATAGAAATTGTCATTTCCGCCCGGAGTTTTCGTCAATGCGGCGTTCCGGCCTTTTTGCGAACGAATTTGACTCACGATGGAGTGCAATTCCCTTTGAGGCGCAGGAAAGAAATCTGGCTGAACAACCGTCTTCTCTACCTCTGGCTCCATCAGCCAAAGGGTCTCGTGATCCAGACCAATTTCATTGGTGGCAGCCTCCAAGCCAATCCGCACCTCGTAGCGCACTCGTGTAAAACGCTGCTTTTCGTCTGCCATGAGTTTCTTGACGGTCACAGGAATCTCAGACTCAACAGCAAGTTCAAAGGATCTCCCGGTCCCCATCCACACGAGTTTCTCGAAATTCGCGCTGCGTGCCTGAACTGTCTCAATGACCTCACCTCGATTTCTCACGAGGTCACCAAGAAATCCGATCACATCCAGAAATGTTGTCTTACCACTGGCGTTTGGGCCGACCAGCGCGCGGAACGGTCCCAATGTCTGATCCACTGTCTTCAGGCAGCGAAAGGAACTGGTTTGAATGCGTGTAAACATAAGCAGGACGATGACCGATTGCTGGTCAGGCGACAACCCTTGTAAGTGCGTGGCGGCTCTTGCGCGAGCAGAAGGAGACGCAAGCCCGCCGGGAATTCCGTTCCGAACGACGGTTTGGTTTTCACTACCGAAAGCTCGGACCTGCACCGCCGCGGCAGCATCAAAGCATGCCGACACGTTTGCGGATGAGCCATTCGGCGGTCAGGAGCAGGACGAGGAGCGCGAACCACCACCAGCTCTCCAGGAGCGGCGTTTCGCTTTCCTGAATGTTGCCGGCGGTCATGGGCTCGAGGAGTTTGACGAGCTGGTCCACCTGCTCCTCGCGGAAATACTGGCCGCCGCTGGTCAGCGAGATCTGGCGGAGCAATTCTTCGTTCACGCTGAGCAGGGTCTTCTCGATGTTCAGGCTGGCCTCGACTTTGAATTCCGTGCGCACTTTGATCTGACCCTCGGGCACGGCGGCGCTCTCGATGGTGACCTCGTAACTGCCGGGCTCGAGCGCGGCGGTTTTGCCGCGGTAGAGTCCGCCTTCCGCGGGCGTCAGCTCGATCTTGGCGACGGGTTTGCCGTCGCGGGAAAGGACGGCGGTCACGGCGGCGTCGGTCACGGGCTTGCCTTCGCCGCTGCGGATGCGGGCGCGGATGCCGGCCTGCGCGCCGGGCTCGTAGTTGAGCTTGCCGGCATCGAGGGAGACGAATTTGTCCTGCGTGGAAAACGGCTCCTCGGCCACGAAGCCCGCGATCTGGTTCCAAAACTTGACGTGGTATTTGTCGCCCACTTCGTAGCGCCAGCGCCAGGAGTCGTCGAAGGCGTGGTAATAGACTTTGCCCGCGCCAAACGGCCGGAGGATGCCGAGCGGCACGCGCCCGCCCGCGGCCTCGCCGTCGATGAGCACTTCCGCGCCGGGCAGGGGCTTGACGCCCACGACGGACTTCGGCACCGGCAGCTTAGCCCAGACTTCCGCGTTCGCGCCGATCTCGCCGCTCAGCGCAAAGGGCGCGAGGCCGGCGGCCCGCGACGTTAGCCCGAGTGATTTCAGGCCCGTCGGCGGCTTGTCCAGATACTCCACGGGCAGCAGCGGCCCGAGCGGGGTGTCGCCGTATTGGCGCAGGTGGCCGCGGGCTCCGTCGAGGAAGATGATCGCGCCGCCGCGCTTGCCGACGAAGTCCGCCAGCCAGCGCTTTTCCTCGTCCTTGAGCAGCTCCTTCGGCACCTCGCCAAAGATGATCAGCTCGTAGGCGTCCAGCTCGGCTTTGGTGCCGGGGAATTTGCCTTCCTTGGCGCGTTCTTTGTCGGCCTCGGAGGCTCCCTCTTTGTTGTCGCTCTCGCTGGTGCGGATGAAGCCGGCTTCAGCGCGCATGCCGGCGATGGCGGCGTTGACCTCCCACTTTTCGTCGCGCTGGTAGAGGTTCCGCAAATAGCGCGTCTCCCAGCGCGGGCGTCCGTCCACGAGCAGGATTTTCCGCTTCTGCGTCACGGCCCGGAAGCGGATGCGGCCCTCGTTGTTGGTCAGTTCCCGCTCGCCGTCGATTGGGCTCAGACTGACTTTGAGATCGAGCGCCACGGCCAGCGCCTTCACGTCCTGGGCGTTGGCCTTGAGGCGTTCGGCGGCGAGTTCTTTCACGGGAAATTCAAACGGCACGCTGCGGCTCGGTTTGCCCTCGGAGATGAGCGGGATTTCCTTCACCAACTTGTCGCCGTCCTTGATCGTGAGCTTGTAGGGCAGGTTGGCCGCGACCTCCTCCTTGATGATGATTTCGCCGCGCACCACGTCCTCGTGATAGACGCTGTCCGGCACGATCGTGCGGATGATCGCGAGGTCGCGCGGGGCGACGTGACTGCCGGTGCCGAGGGCGAAGACGGGCATCTTTTTTCCGGCGAGAATCTTCGCCGCCTCGACCGCGGACTCGCCCGCGTTTTGCTGGCCGTCGGTGATCAGCAGGACCGCGCCTTTGCCGGTTTTCTGTTCCGTGCTGACGCTGAAGTTGAGGCCGCTGGTCAGGTTCGTGGTGGAGCCCGCCGGCTTGGGCAAAGTGGCCGGCAGCGGCACGTCCTTGGAGTTGGCCTGCCAGAGGCGCTTGACCTCGC
>JAYVZM010000329.1:0-9655 GCA_043783345.1 Verrucomicrobiota bacterium | reverse complement strand
AAACGCCAGCCCCACCAGCGTCCAAAAAGCCAGGATGCCTCCCAACCGGGGCAGCGAACGGTAGAACGGTGGGGCGGCGGACATCGCGCAAAATGGGTTGCGCTGTATGTAGGATGGAGAAGCAATAGGTGTCCACACCCCCTTTCGCGTTTTTTGATGAACCCTGCTCCCACCCTGAGCGACCGCCCCGCCCCCGCCGGCCTTCCGGACCGCGCCGCCGGAAAGGCGCGCGCACTTTCCGCCGTGCCGCCTCTGCTGCCCGTGGGGCTGACGCTGGTGATCGCCGCCATCGGGTTGAGCGTGCTTTTTGCGTGGCTTTTCCCGATCGCCGAACCCGCGCAATCCGTCCCCGCCGCCCGTTTCACCAACATCACCGAGGAGGCGGGCCTCCGGTTCGCGCGGTATCACGGCCCGCAGGAATCGCCCACCACGCTCGGAGGCGCGGTCGTCGTGCTGGACTACGATGGCGACGGCCACCCGGACTTGTTTTTCGTCAACGGCGCGCCGTGGCCCTGGGAGGAGGAGCTGGCGAAACAGATCAGCCGCAGCAGCCTGGCCTTGTTCCATAACGACGGCCAGGGACACTTCACGGACGTCACGGCCAGCGCGGGCCTGAACGTCGAGCTGCAGGGCATGGCGGCGGTGGCGGGCGATTTCGACAACGACGGCCGGCCCGATCTCTTCGTCACCTGCGTGGGCACGAACCACCTGTTCCGCAACCGCGGTCAGGGTCGGTTCGAGGATGTCACGGAACAGGCCGGGGTGGGCGATGAGGACAACACGTGGAGCACCGGCGCCACGTGGATCGACCTTGATGGCGACGGGCAGCTCGACCTGGTGGTCGCACACTACGCCCGCTGGCCGCGAGAAGTGGGCCTCGGCACCGCGTTCATGATCGCCGACGTGGGCCGTTCCTACGGCGCGCCGACCGGATTCCTCGGCGCCCAACCCTCGGTGTATCGCAACCTCGGCAACGGCCGCTTCGCCCTCGTCCCCGGGGCCGCTGGCCTGCGCAACATCGACCCGGCGACCAGCCTGCCCACGGCCAAGGCACTCGCTGTCGTTCCCGTCGACGCCAATGGCGACGGGAAACTCGACCTGCTGTTCACCTACCACACCGCGGACTCCGCGCTTTTCCTCAACCAGGGCGACGGCACATTCCGGAAATGGACCGCGGGAACGGACAACCGCCACGAGGGCGCCTCCGCCGGCGTGGCGGCGGCGAGCCTGCTGCCGTTCGTGCCCGCCCCCGACGCCGACGAGCGGCTGGCGGCGCTCCAGTCCGTGGGGGCGATCGACGCCCGTCGCCGCGACGAATCCCGGCTCCACTTGCGCGGCAAACTGGGCGGCGCGCTGCTCGACTACGAATTCGACGGCCACCCCGCCTGGTTTTCCGGCAACGCCCGGGCGGAGCCGGACGTGAACAAATTCGAGTCGGGCCGGGACTTTGCCGCCGTGCCGCAGCTGTTGTTTGCCCGCGCCGGCGAGTGGGTGCCGGCGCCGCTGCCGGCCGGTGAGAGCAGCGCTTGGGCCCGGCCAATGGTCGCCCGCGGCATCGCCGTGGCGGACATCGACGGCGACGGCGACGGCGACATCATCATCGCGCAGAACGACGGCCCGCCCCTGCTCCTGCGCAACGACCAGCGCAGCGGGCTGCCCTGGCTGCGCCTCCGGTTGATCGCGACCCGCAGCCACTCCGAGGCAGGCGGCGCACGCGTCGAGGTGCACACCCCCCGCCGCACCCTCGCGCAAACCGTGGCCCCGGCGACGGGCTTCATGGCGCAGTCGGAATCAACCCTGACCTTTGGGCTGGGCGAAGATACCCGTGTCCGCAAAATCGTGATCTACTGGGCCTCGGGCCAGCGGCAGGAGCTCCGTCCCGAGACGATCAACCGAACGCTGGTCATCCGCGAACCCTGAGCCGGATCGCACGACTCCGTCAGCTTTTTTTGTGGGCGGGGTGCCCTCTCTCTCAACGATTCAACGCTATCAGTTGAGTAAGCACGGTCGGAGTTGCCATCCGGGCAACCTGCGCCCGTCATGAATGCTCGCCTGCAATTCAAAATGCTTCAAACCGTGCCGTTCCCGCCCCTCGTCAGTGTTCGTCGTCTTGCTCGAATTTCTTCTCCCGTTTTTCGAACCCGCGTGAACGTCACCCTTGAGGGCAGGTGAATTCCTGTCGGGTTGAATTTCATCGCTCCCCTGCCTGTTGCTTTCCATGCCTGCCGCTTCCCTGTCTGCCCCTCCTGTCTGGGAAAAAACCACCTGGCGCGGTGAAACCGCCTGGAGCTCGACCCAAGGGGCCGTGCGAGCAGTCGTCACCGTCATCCGCTGCCGCCTGATCTATATCGGATCATCCGATGGCACCGTCAACCTGATCAATGCGCCTTACCCCCAAACCCTGCCAAGTGGAAATGACCGCTGGCCCAACCAGGGGGGGCATCGTTTCTGGCTCGGCCCGCAAACTCTCTGGCAATGGCCGCCCCTGACCGAGTGGGAATATTCGGCCGCCGCCGCGGTGGGGACCGCCGGCCCGGTGCTGACCTTGCACGAGCGGCATGACGACCCCGCCTACCCCGCCCTCACGCGGGAATACGCGTGGGAAGGCGGCCGCCTGCGTTGCACGGCGAGCTGGCGCGACGACGGCCGGCCCTACTTCGGACTGCACATCGTGCCGGTGGAGACGCCTTTTTCCATCACGGCCCGCCTCGAAAAAAGGGCCGGGGTGCCCGCCGGCGCGGTGCTGGCGCAGATGATCGCCCCGGAACCCCCGCTCACCCTGCCGCATCCGGCGATCACCATCGAAGGCGATCGCGCCACCGTGCGTTCCGGCCTGAAGGTGGTGAAACTGGGCTTCGTGCCGCAGGCGCTCACCATCGCCCGCCCGCTCGGCTGGAAGCTTTCCCTCCAGCCCGGCCCCCACCAGGGCGTCGCTCTCGCCGCCCCTGACCAGGGTTATATGAGCCAGGTCTGGGTCGGCGGACCCGAGCACAAGCTCGCCGAACTCGAGCAGCTCTCGCCGCACTTGCGCGGCGACGCGGAGGGGCGCTGCGCCAGTTCGATTTTTATCGAAGTCACTCCGCCCGGTTTCTAGGGTTTTATTTTTCGTCCCTTTTTCCAGCTCAATTCCACCCATGGCCACCTACGGTTATTTCGACGACCCCCAACGCGAATATGTCATCACGCGCCCGGACACGCCGCTGCCCTGGCTGAACTACTTCGGCCAGGACGAGTATTTCGGCACGTGCACGCAGACCGCCGGCGGCTTCTCCTTTTGGAAGGACGCCAAGCTGCGCCGCCTCACGCGCTACCGCTATAACAACAACCCGATGGATAATGACGGCCGCTTCCTCTATGTGAAGCAGGGCAAGTCGGTCTGGAATCCCGGCTGGAAACCGACGCGGACCAAGCTCGACGCCTTCGAGTGCCGCCACGGCCTCGGCTACACCCGCCTGACCGGGAAAAAGGACGGCATCGAGGTCGAGCAACTGATGTTCGTGCCACCGGGCGAAAACCTCGAGGTCTGGAAAGTCTCCGTCCGCAACAAAACGAGGAAGCCCCAAAAGCTCACGCTCTTCTCGTTTGTCGAGTTCTGCTTTTTCGAGGCGCTGAACGACATGACGAACTACCAGCGCACCTATTCGATCGGCGAGGTCGAGGTCGAGGGCTCGGCCATCTATCACAAGACCGAGTATCGCGAACGCCGGAACCACTACACCCTTTTCGGCTGCACGCGCAAAATCGACGGCTTCGACACCTCGCGCGACGCGTTCGTCGGGGTGCACCACGGTCTCCACGATCCCCAGGCCGTGCTCGCCGGCAAGTGCACCAACAGCCACGCCTACGGCTGGAATCCCGTCGGCGCCCACCAGGTCAATCTCACGCTCAAGCCGGGCCAGGAGGAGACCTTCGCCTTTGTCCTGGCCTACGTCGAGCAGGGCGATCTGCCGAAATTCGACGCGCCCGGTGTCATGAACAAATCCAAGGGCCGCGAAATCCTCGCCCGCTTCTCGGACCCGCAGGCCATCGACGCTGCGTTCGCGGCCGTGAAGCAGCGCTGGGAGGACCTGCTCTCGATCTACCAGGCGCCCAAGGTCCCCAACGAGCACCTCCGCCGCATGGTGAACACGTGGAACCAGGCGCAGGTGATGGCGACCTTCAACCTCTCCCGCTCCACCTCCGGCTACGAGACCGGCATCGGCCGCGGCATGGGCTATCGCGACTCGAACCAGGACATCCTCGGCTTCGTGCACCTGCTGCCCGACCGCGCGCGCCAGCGCATCCTCGACATCGCCTCGACGCAGCTCGCCGACGGCACCTGCTTCCACCAATACCAGCCGCTCACGAAAAAGGGCAACGCCGACATCGGCGGCGGCTTCAACGACGACCCGCTCTGGCTGATCCTCTCGACCACCGCCTACATCCGCGAAACCGGCGACGCCACGATCCTCGACGAGCCCTGCGGCTACGCCGACAAGCCCGGCTCGAAGGACACGCTGCTGCACCACATCGAGACGTCGATCGCCTACACGCTCAACAACCGCGGCCCGCACGGCCTGCCGCTCATCGGCCATGCCGACTGGAACGACTGCCTCAATCTGAACTGCTTCTCGAAGGAACCGAACGAGTCGTTCCAGTGCGTCGGCGACATCGCCGGCTCGAAGGCCGAGTCGGTCATGATCGCCGGCCTCTTTCTCTACGCCACCCGCGACCTCGCCTCCCTTTACCGTTTCATGGGCCGGCCCGCTGACGCCACCCGCGTTGACAACTACCATGCCGACATGCTCAAGACCGTCGAGGAGCAGGCGTGGGACGGCGAGTGGTATACGCGCGCCTTCGACCGTTTCAGCCAGCCCGTCGGTTCCAAGACCTGCGAGGAGGGCAAGATCTACATCGAGAGCCAGGCGTGGTGCGTGCTCGGCGGCGCCGGCCAGGCCAACGGCCGCGCCAAGCAGGCACTCCAAGCCGTCGAGAAATATCTCTACCATCCCCGCCTCGGCTGCGCCCTGCAGTATCCGCCTTACTCGACCTACCACCTCGAACTGGGCGAGGTCTCCAGCTATCCCCCGGGCTACAAGGAAAACGCCGGCGTGTTCTCCCACAACAACACCTGGATTCACATCGGCTGGACCATGTTCGGCGACGGCGACCGCGCGCTTGAATACTACCTGAGCATCTGCCCGTCGGCCAAGAAGGACCACGATGTCTACCGCTCCGAGCCCTACGTCTACGCCCAGATGACCGCGAGCCAGTTCTCGCCCACGCCCGGCGAGGGCAAGAACTCCTGGCTCACCGGCACGGCTGCCTGGTCGTTCGTCGTCGCGAGCCAGTATATCCTGGGCATTCGTCCCGACTTCGACGGCCTGCGCATCGATCCCTGCGTGCCGAAGAAATGGAAAGGTTTCACCGTCACCCGCAAGTTCCGCGGCGTCACCTACACCATCGTGGTGAGCAATCCGAAGGGCGTCTCGAAGGGCGTGAAATCGCTCGTTGTCGAAGGCAGGAAAATCGCCGGCAACATCCTCCCGCTCGCCCACGACGGCCGCACCGCGGTCAAGGTCGAGGTCACCCTCGGCGCCTGATTCAGGTTCCGTGGCATTTGCGGAATTGGAGGCGGGACTACCAGTCCCGCGAGGCACCGGCGTCGCAATTGGCAGCCCGCGGGACTGATAGTCCCGCCTTCCAACTGCTTTCATTTGTAGGAGCTTGCTTGCAAGCGATTCAGCATGTGGTTCGTCAACGGGCGTCCCGAATCGCCTGCAAGCAGGCTCCTACATTCCAACCAAGTCGAAACAAGCCTCGGGGTATCGGACCTCTCGAGAATGAAATATCCGAACTACTCCCGGGCGGCTCCAATCTCGTGCAATTCCACGAAGAAAACGATCGGCGTGTGCCGGGGCAGCTGGGCCGGCCAGTCCTTTTCGGCGTAGGCCAGTTCCGGCGGGACGTAGATGAGGGCCTTGCCACCGACGCGCAGGAGCTGCACGCCCTCCGCCAATCCGGGCAGCAGATCGCGCACCACCATCCGGACGCGGGCGTGGCTGAGCGGGGGCAGCGCCGTGCCATCCGGCAGGGTGGCCGAGAAACTGATGACCACGGCCTCCGCTGGCTGCGGGGTCGGACCCGTGCCGGGCTCGGTGATGCGATAGTGCAGGCCGCTCGCGGTGCGCACCGCATTCTCCTTTTCCCGCAAGGCGCGGAAATAGTCCTCCAGCGGATTGGGTCGCTCCGTGGCCAGCATGGCCTGCACGCGCTGGCTGATCTCGTCGCGCAGGCGCTTCGCCGCGTCATCGAGCGGCAGTCCCCGGCCCTCGTAGCTCGCGCGGAAACCGGCCTGAAACGCGGCGAACTGCGGCTCCGTCCAGCCCAGGTCGGGGATGCGGTTGTTCTCCGCCATGTAGGAGCCGAGGCTGGCATACGGGGCAAATTCGCGGGACGGCGTTTTCACCGCCGGGGCGGACGCCACCGGCGGCGTGGCCGGCCGGGCCGGGGCGCGGCCAAGCCACACGCCGAGCACCGCGACATTGGCGGCGAGGGACAGCAGCGCGAGGGAGCGCCAGAAAGTGGAAGCGGGGACGGCGGCGGACGGCATGTTTTTCATGGAACGGAGATACGCAGGAGTTTCGGCGGCGGCGCGGCAAACGCACGCTCGGATTCGCGGCCATCGGGCCAGCGGATTTTCAGCCGCACCGGCGCGGCGGAATCGGGGTAGCCGAAAAACACCGTCGCGCCCGATTGCGAAAAACAGCCCGAGCCGGCGGCGATCTCCGCCGTCTGGGTCGAACCGTCGGCCAGCTGCAGCGTGAGCCGCGCGCCCACCGCCGTGGGATTGCCGGGCGCACCGCGCAGAGCGACGCCGAAGCTGTGCCGGCCGGGCGCGCCGTGATTGAGGAAGGTCAGCGCCACGTCGTTATTGCGCGTCACGAACAGGTCGGGCCAGCCGTCCTGGTTCAGGTCGGCCACCGCCAGGGCCTTCGCGTCGTGCCGGACGATGAAGCCGCTCTCGTCGGGCGGCGCGGGCGTGAACCCGCCGCGACCGTCGCCGCGCAGCAGCCAGCCGACCCCGCCATCGAACCGGCCGGTTTCGGGAATGGGTGCGTAGGCATTGTCCACCGCCATGAGGTCGGCCCGGCCATCGCCATCGAAATCCCCCGCCACCAGGCCGGAGATAGGCGCGATCTGGGCCAGGCGCGGCAACGCGGCGAACCGGTAGGTGCCGTCCGGCTGAGAGAGAAAGATGCCGCTCCGCAGTTCCGTGGCGGCGTATTTGGTGGCAGCAGCGAGCACCGCCGGCGGAAACACCTCCTCGAGCACGGCCTTGGCATAGGACTCGGCCGTGGGGAAACGCGCCGCGAGCGACGGGAAGGCCTTCACCAGCGCCTCGCGGTCCCGCACCGGATACCAGCGCCCGCCCTCGGCCCGGGCCTCGACGAGCTGCGGAGCGGAGCCGTCGAGCACGACGCCGGCGTAGAGCACCGCCGGCTCGGAGGGGGTGGCGTGATAGGGTGTGTTCAGGCCGGTGTTGCCGGCCGCAAAGTCGGGCCGGCCGTCGCCGTTGAAATCCGCGGCGGCGAGCGAACGCCACCAGCCGGTGCCGGCGGCGGTGAAGCCGAGTTTTTCAGATACATCCTCAAAATGTTTCCCGGCGACGTTGCGATAGCAGGCGACCGGACCCCATTCGTAGGCCACCAGGAGATCGGGCCAGCCGTCGCCATCCACGTCGGACCAAAGCGCGGCCGTCACCATCCCGCGCGTGGCGAGCGCCGGGGCCATCTCCGCGGTGACATCGACCAGCCGTCCTTCCCGGGAGGCGAGCAGCGCGCTGCGCGGGGCTTGCGGATACCGGCCGGGCACGACGCGGCCGCCGAGGAACACGCCCAGCCGGCCGGTGTGCTCGAAGTCGGCCGCCGCCGCCGCGCCGACACTGACCGGCAGGACCGGCACGGCGTCAGCGGGCGCCGGCGCGAACCGGCCGCGGCCACTGTTGAGAAACAGGCGCGGCTGGTAGACCGGGGCATCGGCGGGGGCGGCGGCGCCGGCCTTGGTGATGAGCAAGTCCAGGTCGCCGTCCGCATCGGCATCGAGCGCGAGGATCGGACCATCGGCGACCGCCATGGCGTCACGGAACACACTGCCGCCATAGGACAGGAACTGACCTCCGCCGAGGTTCGACAATAACTGGCCGGATTCGCCCGCCACGCCACCGACGACGAGATCGTCCTCCCCGTCGCCGTCGAGGTCCGCGAAGACCGCCGGCGGACCCGGCCGATTCATTCGAAAAGGCAGCAGCGGCTGCCGGCTGAGCTCATCGAATGGCCGCTCGCGGTTCGCGACGTTGAGCTGGAGCGACACTCCCGCCTCCGTGAATTGCGCGGGCGGGTGCGGGGGTCGCGCCGCGGGGACCGCCGGGCCCGGCGGCTCGGTGATCGTGTAGCGCCGGTCCGCGGCGAGATCGGCGAAGGTTTGCACGGCCCCACCCGGCCACTCGACCGTGAGCCGCTGGATCGTCGTGCTGTCGCCGAGGCCGAAATGGATGATGGGCTCGCTCGTGGAGAGATAGCCGCGCGCCAGGGTGAGCGTGCGGACTTGTGGGCCGGCCGCCGTCTCGAGGCGGACGGTGGCGCCGACCCCGAAGCGGTTCGAGACTGTGCCGCGCAAGTCGATCACGACGGAGTGGCCGGTGTCGTTGTCATTGCGACAGACGGTGACCTCGCCGTCGATGCTGGCGAAGACGAGATCGAGATCGCCGTCGCCATCGAGATCGCCGAATGCCCCGCCAGAGCCGAGGCCGGTGTGATCCAGGCCCCAGGAGGCGCCGGTTTCCTCGAAGCGGAGATCGCCCAGATTATGAAAAGCGAGATGGCGCTCGAGGAGCGGCGGACTGGCCTTCGTGACTTTCACGCGATCGGCCATGCGCTCAAAGGTCAGGACCCGCCGGACGAGATCGGTGCCATGCAGTTCGCGAATCATGCCATTGGTGAAATAGGCGTCGAGGCGGCCGTCGTTGTCCATGTCCTCCAGCCGCACCGTCCACGTCCAGTCGGTGGCATTGAGCCCGGCGAGGAAGGCGCCCTCCAGCATGACGCCGGCGCCGGTGTTCAGAAAAAGCGCGTTGCGCATGAACTGCGGCGCCGCCTCGGGGCGCTGCTCGTTGTCGGTCAGGCCGGCGCGGAGTTTCGCCATGCCGCGATGATCCTTGTAACGCGAGGTCGCCGCCATGTCGGCGACGAGCAGATCGAGGTGGCCATCGTTGTTCACGTCGCCGAGATCGGCGCCCATGGAGGAATGGGGGGTGTGCGGCACGACGAAGGAAAGCACGTTGGTGAACGTGCCGTTGCGGTTGTTGTGGTAGAGCGTGTCAGGGTCCTTGAAATCGTTGTCCACATACAGATCGGGCCAGCCGTCCTCGTCGTAGTCCCACCAGGTGGCCGCGTGCCCCTGGGTTTCCCCCGCGATGCCGGCGGCGTCGGTGACGTCGGTGAAGGTGCCGTCGCGGTTGTTGTGGTAGAGGCGGTCGCGCTGGCCGTTCGGGCGGCGTTCGCCATCGAGCAGGTTGGTTTGCACGCTCACGTCGAGCCAGCCATCGCGGTCATAGTCGCAAAACGCGGCCATGCTGCTCGAGTCGGACAACGCGAGACCGCGGGCCGCCGCTTCT
>JAYVZM010000328.1:0-3842 GCA_043783345.1 Verrucomicrobiota bacterium | reverse complement strand
TCAACGGCCGGCGGACCATGATGTTGAAGAGCCGGCCGGGCAGGAGGCGTTTTTCCCAGAGTGGGGCGACGGCCTCGCGGCGCTGGAAGCGGGCCTCGTCGGCATTGCTGGCGATGCGGGCCAGCGAACCGGGCATGTCGGGGGTGGTCGCGCGCTGGTCGGTCAGCAGCCGGGTTTTTTCGACGACGGCCAGATAAAGTCCGTCGGAATCCCGGAAATCCCTCAGGGCGGAAATGTATTCCTGGAAGCTGCGAAGCTGCGCCACCGCCACGTTGTGGGGCCGGCCAGTCAGCTCGTCGAGGGCGGGACCGGTGGTGAGGATGACTTCCAACTCCTTGCCGGCCCAGTCGCGCGGCACGTCGAAACCGACGATCTCGCTCGCCGCCTCGCTTTGATAGCCGCGCCAGCCGACAGTGAGCGTGACGCGTTCGCCGGGCGCGGCCTCGGTCCGGGAAACCTGCATCTGCTCGACCGAACTTTGCGGGTTCTCCGGCGTGTCTTCCACGCTGAAACGGATGTGATCGGGAAAGACGCGCTCGTAAGGATTGAAGAGCCAGAGGGAGAGATTGCCCACGAAGTCGCCGAGGCCCTGTTTGAAGCCCTGCGGGCCCGGATAAAGCTGGCTCAGCTCCACCGGCGCCGAGCCCGGGAAATCAACGGTCGTCGTCACCTTGAAACCGCGGGCGAAGCCCGATTCGTTCGAGCCCATCACGGCCTGCGTCAGGCCGGTGGCGGCGATGAGCGGCAGCACCTGCTCATTGCGCACCACGGAAAAATGCAGCGCCTTGCGATTGGCGCGGGTCGGGAAATCCACCTCGACCGGCACCATCTGCGGCTTGCGGCCGAGTTCACCGTAGATGCCCGAAAGCCGGTCTTGGCTGAACGCGCCGATGATGCCGCCCGTGTTGCTGATTTTGACGGAATTATACTGGCTCGGGAGAATCGTCACGATCTCGGCGGACGCCATGGGCAGTTCAGCGGCGCCGAGCGAGAGCATCGGATGGCCGAAGGCGAGGATGCGGTTGCCATCCACGTGTGAAACCGTGCCCGTGCCAGAAAGGCTGATGTCGCCCACGGCGAGGGCCACCGCCACGACATCGCCGGGATGCAGCGCTTTCGGAGCGGGGATTTCACCGAGAGCGTCGCTGCCGCCCGAATTTCCACCGAGCGCCGTCACATTCAAGCCGAGGGCCGTGAACTGGGGCTCGAGGGTCGCGGCGACGTTCGGGGCGAGCCCGCCGAGGGAGAAGGCCGGGGTCATCGGGGTGAACTGCATCTGGGCCGTCTCGGTCGCGCGCACGGTGCGCTCGCCCTTGACCGGGATGGGCGTGGGCGCGAGCCCGTCCTTGCTGGCCGGCAGCGAACTGATCTCGATCATGTCGCCGATCGGCGTGAAACCCGCGTAGCGCACGGTCTCGAAGCGCTGGATCTGGTAGGAGAGCACGCCGGCGAGCTTGCCGTCGATATAGAGCGGGCTGCCGCTCATGCCGGCCACGGCGCCCATTAGCTGCACGCGCGAATCGGTGAGTTCGCACAGGATCATGCTTTTGCCGGGGCCGAGGGCGTTGCGCAGAATGCCGGTCACCTGCACGCCGAACGGCTCGGGGCTGTTGCCCTTGAAAACCGTCCAGACTTCGCCCTTCATGCCCGGTTGCAGATCGTTGAGGGGCAGCAGCGGGGCGTTCGCCGGTTGAGCCAGAATTTGACTAACCAAGGAGGTGAAAAGCAGAGAGAAAAAGATGGTCAGCCGATTGGGCATCGTGGTGCGTCGTTGTGGTGGTTGTTTGGGATACGTGTAATTCGACTCAATCTTAGAGCGACTTAATGGCGTTAGTGACTACTTCGCAAGCCCGGTTAATGGCCGGGCCCTCATGGGCCGTGCTCAGGAACCATGCTTCATACGCACTGGGCGGGAGATAGACCCCCCCGTCCAGGCAGGCATGAAAAAATCGGCCGAAGAGCTTGGCGTCGGAAGTCAGGGCGGTGGTGTAGTCGCGGACCGGCGTCGGGGTGAAAAAAAGGCTGAACATCGAGCCGGCTTGCGGGGCCTGAAGCGGCATGCCCTTGGCCTTGGCGGCGGCCAGCGCGGCCGCACAAACCTGCCGGCCGAGGGCGTCGAGTCGGGCGTAGGGATTAAGTTCGTCGAGGAGCCGGAGCCCCGCGATGCCGGCGGCCATGGCGAGCGGATTGCCGCTGAGCGTCCCGGCCTGATAGACCGGGCCGAGCGGAGCGATCAGATCCATGATGTCCGCCCGGCCGCCGAAGGCGCCGACCGGCAGTCCGCCGCCGATGATTTTGCCGAGGCAGGTGAGGTCGGGAGTGATTTTCTCCAATTCCTGCACGCCGCCGCGGGCGAGCCGGAAGCCGGTCATGACCTCGTCGAAGATCAGCAGCGCGCCGTGCGCCGAGCAGGCCTTGCGCAGATGCTGGTGGTAGCCGGCGTCGGGTTTGATGAAACCGACGTTGCCGATGTAAGGTTCGAGGATGACGCAGGCGATCTTGCCGGGATTGGCGGCAAAAGCGGCGTCGATCGCGGCGGTGTCATTGTAGGGCAGAACGATCGTTTCCTGCGCGAAGGCGGCGGGGATGCCGGCGCTGTCGGGGTGACCGTGGGTGAGGGCCCCCGAGCCGGCCTTGATGAGCAGCGAGTCGGAATGGCCGTGGTAGCAGCCGGCGAACTTGACGATCTTGTCGCGTTTCGTGAAACCGCGCGCCAGGCGGATGGCCGACATCGTCGCCTCGGTGCCGCTGTTGCACATGCGGACTTTCTGGATCGAGGGAAAGAAGGTGACGATCAGCTCGGCCATCTCGACCTCGTAGGGATTCGGCGTGCCGAACGAGGTGCCGCTCTCCAGCGCAGCGCCGATGGCGGCCTTGATGCGCGGGTGGTTGTGGCCGTGGATGGCCGGGCCCCAGGTGCAGACAAAGTCGATCAGCTCGCGGCCGTCGGCCGTGGTGAGCGTCGCGCCGCGCGCGGACTTGGTGAAGAACGGCGTGCCGCCGACGGAGCGGAAGGCCCGGACGGGGGAGTTGACGCCGCCGGGCATGAGCTTCTTGGCGCGTTCGAAAAGGTCCTCGGAAGTGGACATGGGGAAAATCAGCTCACGTATTTCTGGACGATCGGAATCCGGCGGCCGACGCCGAAGGCGAGGGGGGTGATCTTCAGGCCGGGGGCGGCCTGCTTGCGCTTGTATTCGTTGAGGTCGACCTTGCGGACGACGTCGTTGACGACGGCCGGATCGAAGCCGGCGGCGGCGAGGTCGCTGCGCGAAAGCCCTTCCTCGACGTAGCCCTTGAGGATCGCATCAAGCACCTCGTAGGGCGGCAGGCTGTCCTGGTCGGTCTGGTCCGGCCGCAGCTCGGCGCTGGGCGGCTTGTCGATGCTCGAGCGCGGAATGATTTCCCTCTCGCGGTTGACCCAGCGGGCGAGGGCGTAGACCTGCATTTTGAATACGTCGCTGATGACCGCGAGGCCGCCGCACATGTCGCCGTAGAGCGTGCAGTAGCCGACGGCGAGTTCGCTCTTGTTGCCGGTGGTGAGGAGGAGCGCGCCGAACTTGTTGGAAATGGCCATGAGCAGCAGACCGCGGGCGCGGGCCTGGATGTTTTCCTCGGCAATGTCGCGCGGCCGGCCGGCGAAGATGGGCCCGAGGGTCTGCTCGGCCGACGCCACGGTGTCGGCGATGGAAATGGTGTGATAGACGAGGCCGAGGTTGCGCGCGACGATCGCGGCGTCGTCCTTGCTGTGTTGGCTGGAAATGACCGACGGCAGACTGACGCCGATGACATTCTGCGGGCCCAGCGCTTCGGCGGCGATGACGGCGGTGAGGGCGGAGTCGATG
>JAYVZM010000327.1:0-3842 GCA_043783345.1 Verrucomicrobiota bacterium | reverse complement strand
ATTTTTTCCCGACTGTAGCGGAAAAGGAAAACCACCTATGAAAAAAGCGTTTCTCATGTTGCTCGGGTTGGGCGCGGTGTTTGCCGTCGGCACCGCGTGCTTCGGCCCTTCCTCCAGGGCCGACAAGAATTCTCCCGCCTACAGTTCGACCAATTCCCCCGCCGGGCCGAGGTAGTCCACCGCCATGCCGCTGCTCCAGCACGACACTGCCCGCGCGGCGCTCGCGGCGGCTTGGGCGCGTCTGCCCGAATCGCTTCGCGGGCCGACGCAGTTTCTCGGGCGGCACTATGCGGGCTGCGGTGCCACCATCGGCGCGATGCCCAAGTGTGACTTCGCCTGCGCCGGTTGTTATCTGGGCGAGGATGCCAACCGTGCCAAGCCTCATCCCCTGACAGAAATCCGGCGGCAGTTGCGCCACCTGCGCGAGTGGCTCGGCCCGGCGGGCAACGTGCAGATCACCGATGGCGAAGTCTCGCTCCGCAACGAGGCCGAGGTGATCGAGATGATTCGCTACGCGCGGGAAATCGGGCTCGTGCCGATGCTCATGACGCACGGCGAAACCTTCCGCCGCAAGCCCGGCCTGCTTGAGCGGCTCATGGTCGAGGGTGGCTTGACCGAGGTCAGCATCCACATTGATACCACTCAGCGCGGGCGGCGGGACCGCTTCGCTGAGGCGCGCACCGAGATCGAACTCGATCCCTTGCGGGCTGAATTTGCTGAACGGATCCGAACGGCCCGGCGGACAACCGGGCGTCGACTCGAGGCTGCCTCGACGGTCACGGTCACGCGCGAGAATCTCGACGGTGTCCCCGGCATCATCCGTTGCCTGCTGGCTAATGCCGACGCCTTCAAGATGGTCAGCTTCCAGCCGCTGGCGGATGTGGGCCGCACCGATCGGAGCCTGCGCGGGGTGGCCCCGGACGAACTGTGGCGGAGGATCGCCGAGGGCACCGCCGACCCGGAGATCGGCCGCGGCGAAGGCTGGCTCGGTCATCCGGCGTGCTCGCGCTTCGTGCAGGGTCTCGCGGTGAAACGCGGGCCAACGGGCAGTCCGCGCCTCTTTCCGCTCTACCGACGCGACCAGCCCGACGAAATGCGCGTGCTCAAGGAACTCCTCGACCGGTTGGGGGGAACATCCTTCCGCCTCGATGACACGGGCCAGGCGTGGCGACGGCTGGCCGGCCTGGCCGCCAGACACGGCGGGTTCGCGCTCACCCGCGGTTTGCCGCAAGCATGGAAACTCTGGCGGCGCATGGGCACACTGCGGGCAAACTACTTCTGCATCGTGAGCCACCACTTCATGAGCGCGGCAGAAATCGCCACACCCGTAGGGCAGGAACGCCTCGAGGTCTGCGCGTTCAAAGTGCCCGTCAACGGCAAGCTCGAGTCCATGTGCGCCGTCAATGCGCTCGGCTTGCGCGAAAAATTCTATCGCGATCAGAAAACTGCGGCGGCTCTGGGATGAGTGCTTACGGTTGCTTCGCAGCGTCGGGAGCGATCATCGCGGCAGCCTGGCTGCGCCAGCATCACCGCGCGATGGGCCTGACAGAAAATGAGTTTTGGACCGCACTCTGGCTGCTGGTCGCTGGCGCGGTTGTGGGGGCGAAAGGATGCTTCGTCGCACTCGGCTGGCATCACTACGCGGACGGCGAACTACGATTCTGGGCGGACTTCGGCACGGGCTTTGTCTTCTTCGGCGGGCTGTTCGGCGCGACGTTCGTTGGCGGGATGTTCGCCTGGTGGCGACGGCTGAACTTCTGGCGCGGGGCGGACTACTTCGCCGTCGCGTTGCCGCTCGGGCACGCGATTGGGCGGGTGGGCTGTTACTGCCAAGGTTGCTGCGGCGGGCGGGCGCCCCATCCGGTTCAACTCTATGAATCCGCCGGGCTGCTCCTCATCGCGCTGCTGATGCATCGCAAGTTGAAGCGTGTGGAAGCCGGCGGGATCCCGCGCGGAACGGCTTTCTGCGCCTATGCCGTGCTGTATGGATTGCTTCGGCTGGCGCTCGATCCTCTGCGCGCAGATGGCCGCTTGGAACGCTACCTTGGCTTCTCGCATCAACAGGGCATCGCGCTGGGAGTGTTGATCGCCGGTGCGGCCGGGTGGAGCATGATCCTCCGGAAGCGGAGGACGGGCACCGAACTCCTCACGGTTTCGGCAGCGCATTCAGCGCCCAGTCGTAGTCCGTGAACCGCACTTTGACACTGGCCGGATCGGTGAGCGCGTTCCGCTGCGCCTCCGGCAGAAACGGCTGCACGTAGCGGGCCAGCGAGCCGGCCGGCTTGGTGAAATCTTCCTCATACCATTTGAAAATAGGCGAGAGGTGGAGTGTGTTCTTCGCCGCGTCGAACCGGTTCTTCGCCGGCGTGCCAAGGAACTGCCGCGCCTGATCCTCGAGCTGTTGGTGCAATCGCGCCCCCACGAAAGGTTCGCTCCGCAGCGGCGGGCAGCCCAACGCCGCGCAGACGAGCGCGAAGTGGATCCGCGGCTCCCGGTATTCCACGCGGATGATTTTGTTCTCCAGATGATCGAGCGTCATGATTTGTCCGCCCTGCCGGACGATCAACTCGCGCCACGCCGCGCCGGGCAGCACGCCGATGCTGCGGATGCTTTTCAACGGGTAGTGGTCCACTACCAGCCGGAGCGTCTGCGCGTTGTAGAGGTTGAGCAGGAGCGCGAGCCGGTCGGCCTCGTTCCAGCGCGCGAATTCCGCGGCGGGCACGGCGGCCACCGCCTGCAGGTAGGCGTCGAGCTCCCTGGGGTCGGCTTTGAGTTTCGCGTAATCCACGCGGGCGTCCTTCACCACTGCGGCGAGCACGCGGGCATAGCGCGCATGGGATTGATCGAAGGGCTCGTCGGCGCGCGAAGGAGCAGGAAGCAGGGCGAGCAGAAACGCCATGAGGAACACCTTCGCGTTCATGCCGTGCGATGCGCGGGGGTTGGAAAATCGTTTCGTTTGAAATTCGATGATGTTCATGACGGTCGCCGTGCCGCTTACGCGGCGATTTGGGTCGCTCGGGTCAGTTCCTATCCCGCCGCCCTCTCCAAGTCTCACCCCCACAACTGCCGGTCCAGCGAACGCAACTGGATCGCCTCCGAGATGTGATCGGACACGATGCGCTCCGAACCCGCCAGATCGGCGATGGTGCGGGCGACTTTCAGAATCCGGTCGTGCGCCCGCGCGCTCAGGTTCATGTCGTTCATCGCGAACTTCAGCAGTTCCATCCCCGCTTCATCCAGCGCGCAGAACAGCTTCAACTCCCGCGAGCCCATCCGCGCGTTGCTCGTGATGCGCGGCCGGTCCGCGAACCGCGCCTGCTGGATGCGCCGCGCCGCGACCACCCGCGCGCGAATGTTCGCCGACGGCTCGCCGGGCTGCGCCGCCGCCAGCTCGCGGAACTTCACCTGCGGCACCTCGACATGCAGGTCGATGCGGTCCAGCAACGGCCCCGAGATGCGCCCGAGATAATTCTGAATCTCGCGCGGCGAACTTTTCGACTCGCCCGGCATCTTCCCGTCCGGCGTTGGGTTCATGGCCGCCAGCAGCATGAATTGCGCGGGGAACGTGACCGAACCAGCCGCGCGCGAAATCGTCACACACCCGTCCTCCAGCGGCTGCCGCATCGTCTCCAGCGCGCTGCGTTTGAACTCCGGCAATTCGTCCAGAAACAGCACGCCGTGATGCGCCAGCGAAATCTCGCCGGGCGCCGGATTCATGCTGCCACCCAGCAAACCCGCGTCGCTGGCCGTGTGATGCGGCGAGCGAAACGGCCGCCGCGTCACCAGTCCCAGCCCCGGCGGGAGAATGCCCGCGATGCTGTGAATCTTGGTCGTCTCGAGCG
>JAYVZM010000326.1:0-9679 GCA_043783345.1 Verrucomicrobiota bacterium | reverse complement strand
CCGGCAGATCTATGAGCACATGGGCACGCACCAGCTCTACGAAGTGCCCGTCGGCGACCTTAATGTGGAATTTTTCCAGAAAATCCAGGAACACCTCGGCGTTTTGGTGGGGACGCCGAAGCCGAAGACGGCAACGCCTGCGCCTGCCCCGGCTACGTCCACTCCGCTGGTGGGCTGACCATCTGTGATGAAATATTTCCGGCCCCTGGCATCATTTGTCATTGGAGCAGCTGTATGCGCACTTATTGCGGGGTGCGCGATCGCGCCGACCCAATCCCAGCAACGCCCGCCGAATGGTGGAAAAGTCACCTCGCGTCTTTCAGTCGCGCGCGTGAAAGAGATCGCGGCGGCCCGCGCTCGTGCCAATGGATTCCAGGTTGAGGCATCCGCCCCGTGGACCGTGGCACTGCAAGTGAACGAGCATGGCTATCTGTGGGTAGTCACGCTTGTAACACAAAATGGCCCGGCTCCCTATTGGCTACACGTGGATGATGCTACGGGAGGCGCAGAATTCGTCATGCCGATATTTCAGGGCCAACAGAAGTTCGCAGAAGATGCCGATTGGCTGATCAAGGTCGACGAGTCGCTGAAGAGGTCAGTTTACCCGATCGAACTGGAATCTCTTATGCGCGCGGCGCATTTCGCGACCGCGACTCCCACGGGGGGAGGCACCACGACCGATGGCCGCTTTTTTTTCGATTACACTTTGCGCGAGGAGAAAGACATTCCGGCGCGCTTCGAAGTTCGGTGCTACTACACAATGCCCCAAGGCATGGCTGGCCCGAAGATTGTGATCGCGGCCGACCTCGCTTACGTCGATGCGAAAACCTATCGATATCTGCTTGTTCGCTATGTGAACTAGTTGGCGTTTTTCCTCATTTGCGCGACCTCACTGAGGGGGCACTCCACCTAACTCAAGGGGGAAGGGCCGCCGCGTTCCGGCTTCCCCGGCGGCGAAAACCGGGCTAGGCTGCCGCCGCAATGCCGCATCGCATTTTAACGATCGATGAGCTCGCCACCTACCTGCATGTCGCGCGCCGCCATGTCGAGCGGCTCATCAAGGAGGGCGACCTGCCCTGCACCATGCGGGGCGGCCGGATGCTTTTCCAGCGCGAGGAGATCGACGCCTGGGCGTCGCAACGCCTGCTGCGCCTGCCGGGCCAGAGCCTCGACTGGTATCACCAGAAAACGATGCAGGGCACCAAGCAGCTGTTTCCGCGCGCGGCCCTTGTTCCCGTCCTGCTCCAGCCCGGCTACATCGACGTGGCGTTGCCGGCGAAGACCCGGGCTTCGGTGATCCGCGACATGATCGGCCTGGCGGAACGCACGGGCCGCGTGTTCGATCCGCGGGAATTGCGCGACAGCGTGGAGGCGCGCGAGGCGCTGTGTTCGACCGCCTTGCCGGGCGGACTGGCCCTGTTGCATGCGCGCCAGCACCAGCCGTTTCGCTTTGAAGGCTCGTTCATTGTGCTGGGGCGAACCCTCCAGCCCATCCCGTTTGGGGCGCCCGACGGAAAGGCGTCCCGGTTGTTTTTCCTGGTCTGCTGCCAGGACGAACGCATCCACCTGCACACCCTCGCCCGGCTCTGCCTGCTGGCGCTGAAGACTAAAATCCTGGCCGGGCTCCTGGCGGCGCCCGACGCGGCGGCGGCCTACGACGCGCTGGTGGCGGCCGAGCTGACGGTGCTCCCGGCTCCCGCGGCCGCCAAGGACAAGGGAGCGAAGCGCCGGGCTTAGCCGGGAGCGACAGCGCGGGTGGGTCAAGGCCCCATAGGCGAGGGTGCGGCCAGCTGCTATCTTGCAGTCATGAATCCACTCCTACTCATCATCATCCTGATTCTGTTGTTCGGCGGCGGCGGCTTTTATGTTGGTGGCCCGGTCTACGGCGGCAGCGGGCTTGGCCTGGTTCTGTTGATCTGCCTGATCGTCTATTTGTTCGGCGGATTCCGCAGCTCAAAAAACTGACGGAAGCGGGCGATTGACCACGCCGTCACCGGCGTGGCTACGAAATGTGCTCCGGGCGGCCGGTCGACGCGACCATGTGCCATTGCGTGAGCGCGGTGCAGGTGTCAGCCCGGCGCGAATGAAGATGCCGGCGTAGTCCTCGGGGAAAACCGCCTTGGCCGATCAGGCTTGCCCGGAAACCTCCAGCCGGGGACGCGGCTACGCCACGACTTCAATCTGCTCGGTGGCGCGCTTCTGGGCCGATTCCATGAAGTAGCGCTGTGCGGAAAATGGCTTTTCGCCTTCCTTGCGGACGGGCGGGAGGTAGGTGCCGTCGGGCTGCAGCTCGCGGGCGTCCTCGTTGTCCTTCAACTCGGCGGGGAGGATGTCGTGCAGGATCCGGTCGCGGAGGTCGGGCTGGTAGATGGGGAAAAGGGATTCGACGCGGCGGAAGAAATTCCGGGTCATCCAGTCCGAGCTGCCGCAGTAGAGCAGCGGGGTGCCGCCGTTCTCGAAGTAATAGACGCGGGAGTGCTCGAGGTAGCGACCGACGATGTTGCGGACGCGGATGTTGTCGCTCAGGCCCTTCACGCCGGGCAGGAGGCAGCAGGTGGCGCGGACGACGAGGTCGATCTGCACGCCGGCCTGCGAGGCGGCGTAGAGGTTGTCGATGGTGACCTTGTCGACGAGCTTGTTCATCTTGGCGATGATGCGCGCGGGCCTGCCGGCGGCGGCATTGGCGGCCTCGGCGGCGATGAGTTCCTGGATGCGCGAATGCAAATTGAACGGGGCGACGATCAGGTGTTTGAACTCGGGCGAGCGGGCGAAGCCGGTGAGGGCGTTGAACAGCAGCGCGACTTCCGCGGTGATCTCGGGATTGCAGGTGAACAGGCTGAGATCGGTGTAGAGCCGCGCGGTCTTCGGATTGTAGTTGCCGGTGCCAAGGTGGGCGTAGCGGCGCAGGCCTTCGGCCTCCTGCCGGACGATCATGCTGCATTTGCAGTGGGTCTTGTGGCCGACGAGGCCGAAGACGACGTGCACGCCGGCCTCCTCGAGCTCGCGGGCCCACTTGATGTTGTTGGCCTCGTCGAAGCGGGCCTTCAGCTCGATCAGGGCGGTCACCTGCTTGCCGTTCTGCGAGGCCTCGATGAGCGCGCCGATGATGGGGGAGTCGCCGCTGGTGCGGTAAAGCGTCTGCTTGATGGCGAGGACGCCCGGGTCGCGCGCGGCCTGCTGCACGAAGTCGACGACCGGCGTGAACGATTCGTAGGGATGCTGCAGCAGGATGTCGCGTTCCTGTATGGCGCTGAAAATGCTGGTGGCGACGCGAAGACTTGGCACTTCGACGGGCGCGAAGGCGGGGTATTTGAGGTCGGGCCGGTCGACGAGGTCGGCCAGGCTCATCATGCGGACGAGATTGAGCGGCCCGTCGAGCTTGAAGACATACTCGGGCGACATCTGCAGGTGTTCGCACAGCAGGGTGAAGACGGCATCGGGCACGCCGGCCTCGATCTCGAGGCGGACGGCGGCGCCGCGGCGGAGGTTGCGCAGCTCCTCCTCGATCTTCTTGAGGAGATTTTCGGCCTCCTCATCGTCGATATAGAGGTCGCTGTTGCGCGTGACGCGGAAGGCATGGGCGCTGTTGACGCGGTAGCCGGGGAAGAGTTCGCCGGCGCAGAGCTTGATGACCTCGCTCAGGAAGATGAAGGTCTGCGTGCCGGATCGGTCGGGCTGCATCTGCACCAGCCGGGGCAGGATGCGCGGCACGGGCAGGACGGCGGTGTGGCTTTCCTGCTCGGGGGTGTCGGGGTTGTCGAGGGCGACGATGACGTTGAGGGTCTTGTTGCCGATCTCGGGGAACGGATGCGACTGGTCGATGGCGAGCGGGGTCAGCACCGGGTGGACCTGCTTGGCGAAGTAGTCCTGCACCCACGCGCGTTCGGCGGCGGTGAGCTGTTCCGCGGTCTTGAAGGTGATTTTTTCCTTCGTGAGCGCGGGCACCAGCAGTTCGTGCCAGCAATGATACTGGGCCTTGACCAGGTTTTTGATCTCGTTGAAGGCGCGCTTGAGCTGTTCGCGCGGGGAGAGGCCGTCGATGCTCGGCTCGCCGCCGGTGGAGTCCTTCTGCTGCAGCAGGCCGGCGATGCGGATCTCGAAGAATTCATCGAGGTTGGAGCTGACAATGGCGAGGAACTTGGTGCGCTCGAGCAGGGGGTTGGTCTCGCTTTCGGCCTGTTGCAGCACCCGGCGGTTGAAGGCCAGCCAGCTAAGCTCGCGATTCGCGTAAACGATCCGGCCGCCCCCCGCCACGGTCTGGGCAATGGACTTGCCCGTCTTGGCGGTGATCTTGGTGGAGCGTTGCTTGACGCGCTGGGGGGGGGACATGGAAATTGGACAGCTGTCTGCTAGGCGGGTGCCGGCGGGCAAACGAGACAGAAGCGAGGCCGTAACGTAAATTTAACATGGGGAAAGGCAAGGCGGGCGAAAAGGAGCGGCAAGTAGCCGAACCTGTAAAGGTTTGGCGGGGGAGAGCCACGCCTTCACAGGCGCGGCTACAGGGGATGGTGGCGCTGGAACGCTTAAGCGTTTCGCTTGCCATGCTCGTATGGGCGCAACTACGAGGGATTGTGCACGAGCACCTGCCCAGACTGCCGGCGGAATCTTACCGGGGCTTTGCGTTTGTGCATTGGATCATGACGGTCGAACAGCGCCACACCGGGTGGCTCGATGACCGGGTGTATCTCCGGCTGAGGGAAGTGCTGCTCCACACGACAACCAAATACCACCTGCTATGTCCGGTTTACTGCGTGATGCCCGATCATCTGCACATGCTCTGGCTGGGGATCAGTGACGGGTCCGATCAGAGACTGGCCGCGCAGTTCTTCCGCAAATGGACAAATCCGCTATTAGGTCTTCGGGCTTGGCAGAAACAGGCTTACGATCATGTCTTGCGCGAGGACGAGCGAAAAGAAAAGGCCTTCGAGTCAATCTGCGATTACATTCTGCTGAATCCGGTCCGGGCGAAACTGGTTGAACACAAAAGCCAGTATGCGTTTTCCGGTGCGATGATCCCGGGTTATCCCGGACTCGATCCAAACGCTCCTGAGTATTGGGAGAAATTTTGGAAGATATACTATCGTTTCACTGGCAGGGCGGACCTCAAGTAGCGTAGCCGAACCTGTAAAGGTTTGGCTGGAAGAGCCACGGCTTTACAGCCGCGGCTACCTCACGCCTCCACCAGCGTCAGGTCCGGCTCGAAGCTGACGGCGAGGCGGTAGACCTGGCCGGGGCGCATGATGAGCGGATGGTCGCGGACGAACATCTGCACGTAATGCAGCTTGCCGTAATTGGTGCGGTAGGTCGGATCGGCGCTGACGACCTCGGTCTCCGCCCAGTTGGCTTGGAAATCGTCCTTCAGAACGGAGCAGCGGTGGCCGAGCGGCCCGAGCGCGGGCGAGTTGCCGAGCCGATAGCGCGAGTGCGGCGCTCCGATGACGAGCGCCATCCGGAACTTGTCGAGCTGCACCTGGTTTTTCACCGTGTAGGCGAACTCGGCGGAAATCTTGCTGCCGGTGAAGGTCCACTGGACCTTTACGCTGCCGATGCCGCGGACAAGTTCCTCCTTGGTGTTGATCAGCTCGGGCTGCTCGTAACGGAAGTAGAAGGAGTTTTTCAGGCCGAGGCCGGTGACGCACTTCTGGCCGTAGAAAGCGGGCAGGGTGACGTTCTCGCCAAAGGTGAGTTCGGGGACCATGACCGGGAGGTAGAGATTGTTCGGCCAGTCGAAGACGCCGGGGCAGTGCGGGAAGGGCAGGTTGTCCGCCGTGCAGTCGGTGCCGGAACTGACGAGCGGCAGCTGCACGTGCAGGCCGGACTCGGCGTCGCGGTAGATGAAGAGCCCCTGTTCCTTGCGGTTGCCCTTGTCGAAGATGACAAAGCGGCCGCTGGTGCGCGGGGCGTCGACCTTCACCGAATCGGGCATGTTGACCGTCTTGGCGAGGCGCGACCACTGGCAGAGGTAGCGGGCGGCGTCGAAGTTCGCCATGCGGGTCGTGTGCGAGGGCATGGCCGTGCGCTCATCGTCGCGGACATCGAGGAAGCCGTGCTCCTGGTCGAGGTAGGTCTGGAAGAAGTAATAGAAGAGGCGGCGAAGGATATCGAAATACTTGTTCTTCTGCTCGTCGGGAATCCAGCCGTCGCGCAGGCCTTGCAGAATGAGGGTGATGCAATGCATCTGGCCATAGGCGCCGGCGGAGCGGCCGTAAGCCCAGCCGAGGCCGTCGGAGCGCACGAGGTCGGGCATCATCTTGATGTATTTCTCGGCGTAGGTGCGCAGGGTGGGGAGCTTGCGTTCGCGCAGGGCCGAGTTGGCGTGCAGCTGCAGGGCCGAGCGGGTGAAGACGAGCATCATCACGCCGTAGAGATTGAAGTGCCCGCCAATGCCCTTCTCGACGTCGTCGAAAAAGCCGGAGGAGCTGGTCTGCTCGATCCGCTCGGCGAGGCGCTCGATGAGGCGCGAGGTCTCGTCCTTCTTGGAGAGGCCGAGGCTGTAGCGGCAGACGGCCTTGGCGATGTTGAAGGCCTGCCAGTAATTGTCGTAGTCGCTGCGGGTGAGCAGGAGCTTGTCGAGGCGCTGGCGGGTTTCCTCGACGAGGCGTTCCCAGACGGGATTGCGTTCCTTGGAGGGGCCGAAGGAAAGGAGGCCGAGGGAGGCGTAGGCGACCCCATTTTCGCCGGCGGGCTCGGTGAAGGCCTGGGCGGTGATGCAGCGGGCGGCGAGGTCGATCAGGTCATAATCCTTGAGCGAGGTCTCGCCGGTGGCGCGGTAATATTCGCCGAGGGCGAAGGCGACGTGGCCGGGCTCGTCGGAGCGCGGGCTTTCACCGGGAATGGGAGTGACGGTGCCGTCGGCATTGATGGCGTCGAGGTTGTGGCTCAACATCGAGCGGGCCATATCGAGACATTGCTCGGAGAAGCTGTTCATTCAGGAAGATTTCGTGTCAGAGAGAGGGAACGGAGGGTAAATATGTCGCGGCGGGGAATACCCGGAGCAAGCGTGAAGTTCTACCGGGCGATAAGTTTAAGGAATTCGTCGTTGGTCTTGGTCTTGCCCAGGCGGGTGACCATGGTGTCCGTCGCCTCCTCGATCTTCTGCGCCACCAGGGCGCGGCGGAAGAAATGGATGCCCTCGAGTTTCTTGGCGTCGATGAGCAGTTCCTCGCGGCGGGTGCCGGAGGAGGCGATGTTGACGGCCGGCCAGATGCGCATTTCGGCGGCCTTGCGGTCGAGGACGAGCTCCATGTTGCCCGTGCCCTTGAATTCCTGGAAAATAATGTCGTCCATCCGGCTGCCGGTCTCGACCAGGATGGAGGCGATGATGGTGAGGCTGCCGCCGTCCTCGGTGTTGCGCGCCGCGGCGAAAAGTTGGCGGGGCTTCTCCAGGGCGCGGACATCGAGACCGCCGGAGCCGGTGCGGCCGGAATCGCGCTGGGTGTTGTGCGCGCGGGCGAGGCGGGTCAGCGAGTCGAGCAGGAGCACGACGCTCTTGCCGGCCTCGACGAGGCGCTTGGCGCGCTCGATGCAGAGGTCGGCGATGCGGATGTGGTTCTCAACGGCCTCGTCGTTGGAGGAGGCCCACACCTCGGCGGGCACGCTGCGCTTGAAATCGGTGACTTCCTCCGGACGTTCGTCCACGAGGAGGATGATGACGTGGCTCTCGGGGTGGTTTTCCAGCACGCCGAGGGCGATGTCGCGGAGGAAAGTGGTCTTGCCGGTGCGGGGCGGGGCGACGATGAGGCCGCGGGTGCCCTTGCCGATCGGGCAGAAGAGATCGATGATGCGGTTCGTCATCCGTCCGTCCTTCATCTCAAGTTTGAGCTGCTTGTCGGGCGTGATGGTGATCAGATTTACGAAATCCACCGCCCGGCGGCGGGCCTCGAGGTCCATGCCGTCGACTTTCTCGATGAAGCGAACCTTCGGGTTGGGGAAACGGTCGTCAGGGGTGGCCTGTGCGGTGATGATGCTGCCCTGTTGCAACTTGAACCGGCGCACGAGTTCGCGCGGGACAAAGGGATCCGTCGGGCGGCGCTTGCCGAAGCGCGCCAGGTCGAGCAACTGGCCATTGCGGCTGTTATCGATGTCGAGGACGCCTTCGACGCGGATGCTATTGTCCGGCGGGATCGGAGCGGGGGAGGGGGCTTGCGACGCCGGAGCGGCAGGCGGAGTTTCTTTATCCATACAAAACGGGTTGTTGGTGCTGCCTAGGCTTGACCGTGCAATCCGTCGGGGGCATTTCTGAAACGCTTTAGCTTCAACCCAAAACAGGAGAAACTAGTGACGGACCAAACGATAACCTCAGTGTCCCGGGAGAGTCGAATTTTCAAACCCTCGGCCGAGTTCAAGAGCCAAGCAAATCTTGGCAGCTACGCCATTTACCGTAGGCTCTACGCCGAGTCTGTCAACGCTCCAGACAAGTTTTGGGCAAAACAAGCGAAGGAACACATCGTCTGGCGCAAGCCCTTCAAGCAGGTCCTCGATTGGAAGCCGCCACATGCCAACTGGTTCCTGGGTGGCAAGTTAAACGTTTCCGAAAACTGCCTCGACCGCCACCTTGGCACGGCGCGCGAAAACAAGGCCGCATTAATTTTCGAGGGCGAGCCCGGCGACGTCCGCACGATCACCTACCGGCAGCTGTATTTTCACGTCTGCCGCATGGCGCACATTTTGGAGAACATGGGCATCAGGCCGGGCGACCGCATCGCCATCTACCTGCCCATGATCCCCGAGGCGGTCATCGCCATGCTCGCCTGCGCCCGCATCGGCGCCGTGCACACCGTCATTTTCGGCGGCTTCAGCGCCGAAGCGATCAAGGACCGGGTCAATGACTGCAAGGCCAAGCTGGTCATCACCGCCGACGGCGGCTGGCGACGTGGCAAGGTCGTCGAGTTGAAAGCCAACGTCGACAAGGCCCTCGAGGGCGCGCCGAGTGTCCACACCGTCCTAGTCGTCAAGCGCTGCGGCAATCCCGTCAGCATGCACGAGGGCCGCGACGTCTGGTGGCGCGAGGCCTGGGAAGGTGCGCCGAATTCGCATGCGGCGAAGGCCTTCGATTCCGAACACCCGCTCTTCATCCTCTACACCTCCGGCTCCACCGGCAAACCCAAGGGCGTGCTGCACACCTCCGCCGGCTACCTGCTCGGCGCCAAGCTCAGCTCGCACTACGTTTTCGACCTCAAGGACACCGACCGCTACTTCTGCTCGGCCGACATCGGCTGGATCACCGGCCACAGTTATGTCGTCTACGGCCTGCTTTCGAACGGTTCCACCGTCTTCCTCTACGAGGGGGCGCCCAACCAGCCGCAGCCCGACCGCTTCTGGCAGATGATCGACCGCCACGGGCTCACCATTTTCTACACGGCGCCGACCGCCATCCGCGCCTTCATGCGCTGGGGCGACAACTACGTGCTCAGCCACCGCCTCGACTCGCTGCGACTCCTCGGCTCCGTCGGTGAGCCCATCAACCCCGAGGCGTGGATGTGGTATCACACCATGATCGGGAAGAAGAAGTGCCCGATCGTCGACACCTGGTGGCAAACCGAGACCGGCAGCATCATGATTGCCCCGCTGCCGGGCGTGACTCCCACCAAGCCCGGCTCGGCCACGTTGCCACTTTTCGGCGTGCTGCCGAAGGTCGTTGATGAAAACGGCAACGAGGTGCCGCGCAACTCCGGCGGCA
>JAYVZM010000325.1:0-3846 GCA_043783345.1 Verrucomicrobiota bacterium | reverse complement strand
CGCGGACGCACGGTGCAGGCCAACTTCGACACCTACCCGTTGCTCCGTTCGACGGAGACCCCGGCCATGTCGGTCAATTTCCTGCAGAGCAAAAATCCGCCCACGGGCCTCGGCGAGCCCGGCTTTCCCGTGGTGCCGCCCGCGATCTGCAACGCCATCTTTGCCGCCACCGGCAAACGCCTCCGTCAACTGCCCATCAACAAAACGGACCTGCGCTGGACCTGAGGCGCCGCCGCTACGAACTGACTTACGGCGCCCGCAGCTTCTTCAGCTTCCGCATGTCGATCACGAGATCGTATTCCTTGGCGGCCGGCTCCGCCGGGCCCGAGGCGAAGGTGTAACCCGTGCCCTTGGGCAGCTTGCTGCCGAACCGGTCGCGCAGGGCGGTCTTGAACATTTCCTTCGGCACCCAGTTTGAATCGGAGGAAAGCGAGCCGAACTCGTCGGTGAACATGCGTTCGGTGGAACGATCATCCAGTTGCGGCGTGATCACGTAAACCTTCGTGTTCGCCTTGAAGGTCGTGCGCTGGACCGCATTGTGCACCATCTCCCACTCGTAACCCTGGGGTTCGGCGATAAGGGTGCGGGCATTGTTGTTCGCCGTCACTCCGGCAATCACGATGAGCAAACCCAGGCTGGCGTAATACACCGACAGCTTGATCCGCTCCGCCAGCCGCAGGCTGCGCAGGGCAAACACCAGCAGCACCAGCACCAGGCCGGACAAGGCGAACAGGGTGCGGTAACCCGTCGCGCGTTCCGCCGCCGCCAGGCTGGCGGCATGGGCCAGGAACGGCACCACCAGAAGGCAGATCAGCCATTTTTTCCTCGCCGTCAGATCGGCCCGGTCGGCGGCCGTCCGGTAGCCCAGCCCGATGATGCCGACGACCACCAGCACCGCGATCCAGAAGACCGCCGCCCCGGTGTTGTAATTGTCCCGCAGGGCGTAGAGGGCGAGCGCATTGGACAGGGGCATCCAGAAAAACCAGCCGAGCTTGGTCAGGGGATTGGTCTCCAGCTGCATCCGGGGGGATTCGTGAAAGACCCCGTTCACAAACATCATCTTCACGAGCAGATAGCTGATGGCCAGTCCGACCACAAGCGTCGCCAGGTGGATCAGACTCCAGCGCATGTCCGTCAGCGGTTCGCGGCCGGTGCGCACCAGCAGCACCGCGGCGATCGGCACGACGGCGAAGAGGGCGTCGGACTGATAGAGCAATCCGGCGAGGCAATAGATGAGCCCGCCACCCAGCAGGGCCACGAGGCGTTTCAATCCACCCCGCTCCAACTCGGTTTCAATCGCCGAAAAGCCCGCCACCGCCAGCAGCAACGCGAGCACATGCGGCCAGCACACGGCCCAGCTCGCCACCACCTGGCCCGCGGGGAGGAGCACGACCCCCAGCCCGATGACCGCGGCCTCAATCTCCGTCCAGCCCGACTGGTAGAGCTGCCGCCAGAGCGCCAGCGCCAGCAGTGACAGCAACGCGACACTGGTGAGACGCAGCCAGGGCAGCCGGTCGACATTCGACACCTGGGCGAATGTCGTCTCCAGCAGGGCGCCGTAGAGTGGTCGCCCTTGGGACGCCGTAAATCTGACGAGCTTGCCCGGTTCCTCCGTCGCCTCGCGCATGTGCGAGTAATCGTCGCGCAGGCCGTATTCATGGAAGATGGTCTGCCAATAGACCGCCAACGGGGTCAGGAGCAGAACATACAGGCAGATGCGCGTGCGGATCATTATTGGTTAGAGGGACATTTCTTGCTGGGCGGTTTCTGGCTTAACCCCAAGAAAACGTCCATATCGTTCCAGCCAATCGTCGACTTTTACGAGATAATAGTCCGGATCGTAAGGCGTCCGGCCGGCATCGTAGCCGGCCAGGGGCTGGGCCCGTTGCCAATCGGAGGCCTGGCCCTTGGCTTTCGCCCCGATATAATAACTCACCCGCTCCCCCATCCGCGGCCGCGGATTCATCCGCAAGGCCACCTCCGCCGCCGCGCGACGCGGTTTGCCGCCGCCCGTCACCCACTGCTCGTAGGCGTCGGGATTCTGGCTCAGGGTCTCGGACTTGGCCAGGTCGGCCACCGGCTGCTCGCGCGCGGCGATCTTCTGCCGCAGCCGCGCAATCTCCGCCACCGGCGACTCGGCCGACACCCCGAGCAGGAAGGCGATCAACTGGTCCCCGAGCCGCTTCAGGAACGGCTCGATGCCCCGCGAACGCAGCGCCGAGCCGCGCAGGGTGACCTCCCCCTTCGCGGCCAGGGCGTAGTTCTTGGCCTTGTAGCAGAACATCGCGTCGTAGGTGCCGTCGTATTCCAGCTCGATCCCGGCGGGCAGGATTTTCCCGACCAGGGCGAGCAACTCCTCCGGCCGCGCGAAATACTCCTCGGTCGACAGGTAGATGCCGTCGGTGTCCGCCTCGAGGATGACGCAGCCGTGCTTCCGGAATTCCTCGATCAAGGCTTGCAGCAATTCGCGGCCGCGCCGCGTCACCTCCGCCGCCAGTTCGCCGTCGCCGAAGCGCGCCCCGGAGAAGCCGAGGTAGCCGTAGAAGGAATTGATGAGGATCTTGAAGGTCGCCTGCCGCGCCTGCGCCTCGTCGCGCTCGGCGGCCGTCGGAGCATTTTTGGCCAGCTGCTTGTATTTGAGGCGGTATTCGCGCAGCTGCCGCAGCAGCGGGATGAACACGCCCAGGTTGTCGCTCTTCGGATTTCGCCCCATTTGCAGCAGCAGGCTCGGGTAAAGCGAGGCGACGTCGAAGTGCAGGACCTGCCGGAACACCCCTTCCTGGAAACTGCGGGTGAACCCGCCCTCGAACGGCGCGATGTCGATCGGCGCCGGGCAGCTCGCCCGCACGTGGTAATACTCCTCGAGGAACAGCAGGTCGATCTTGCCCGCCGTGCCGCGCAGCGCCGCCTCCTGCAGCAGCAGCGGAAACGCGCGGGCCTGCTCGAAATAGGTCGGCAGCAGCACCTCGGCGAGGCCCCTGGTCTCGCGCAGGTCGTCGGCCAGGTAGGCGAGGAATTCCTCCCGGTTCTGCCGGAACGCGTGCTGGATTTGCGCGCCGTCGATGTAGGTGCGGCCCTCGCCGGACTCGGGCGTGATGCCGAAGTAGACCGCGGCATCCTTCAGACCGTAGGCCGTCATCTCCCGCGCGGTGATGTCGTAGAGCTGCACCAGCAGGTAGGTGTCGATGACCGTCCGTCCCGGCATGTCGCAGCGGGAAAAATCAATCCAGCGTTCCGCCACCTTCATACGGCTGTTGCGGAACTCCGCCGGGAGCCCGAAGCGGCCCCAGGCGCACGGCACCTTGTGGCGCCGGCTGCGCTGCCGCAGGTAGTCGAGGTCGAACTTGAAGATGTTGTGCCCCTCGACGACGTCGGGGTCGAGTTCGCGCAGCAGGTCGTTGAACGCGAGCAGCAGCCGCTTTTCGCCGGCGTCGGTCTCCTCGCCCAGTGTCAGCAGTTCGCGCCGCGCCCCGCATTGCAGCCCGATGGCCAGCACCCGGTCGCCGGCGTTGCGCGCGTCGCTGAAGGCCCCCGGGTCCGCCGCGCCCGTCTCGATGTCGAGCTGGCAGCGCCGCAGGTCCGCGAAATGCAGGCCCGCATACAGCCGGCCGCGCCGCTGTAGCAGCCACTGGCTCTCGTAGGGTTTGAGCACGTCGATCGGCGCCCCGTCGCGCACGCTTTTGAAAAACAACTCGAAAACCGCCAGCGAATCCGCGTGGGCCAGCCAGCCGAACACCCCTTCGCCTTTCAATCGCTCCAGCTGCACCCCCTCGTGCGCGGCCTCCGCGCCCAGCCACGCGAAGGGCCGAAATGCCTCGACCCGCTCCTCGCGACCGCCGCCGGCGG